>JAICXG010000124.1 GCA_025980625.1 Chthoniobacterales bacterium | reverse complement strand
CGATTGTTTTACCCGGCGGCTGGACCGAGCAGCGGTTCAGCCGCGCGGGTGAACTGCGTTCGGCACGGCCTCGGAGTAAGCCGGCGACGAACTCTTATTGATGAAAGACACGACCGTCACCAAGGTCAGTTCCGCCTTTTCGCCGCACGGCCCGGAAGGACAACGCTATCTCGCCTCCGGCATTCATGTCGCGATGCGCTTGCGGGAGAATGAACCGCCAAACAAAACGAAGCCGGCCTCAACCCATCCCTATGAAACCGTGGGCTACGTGATCAAAGGCCGGGCCGAGCTGCACATTGAAGGGCAGACCGTGATCCTGAACGCCGGCGATTCCTGGACCGTCCCGAAGAACGCAGAACACACCTACAAAATCCTCGAATCGTTCACCGCGGTGGAAGCAACCAGCCCGCCTGCCCACGCCCACGAGCGTGAACAACCTTGAGCCGGCCGTTGTAGCCGCCGTGTGCGGGCGGCGTGAGCGAGCGCGTCGCTTGGCGATTGCTATGTCATCAACAGCAGCGAGTGGCAGCGCTTGATCTCGAGCGCGATGTCGCGGTGCATGTGGGCTGACATGTCGGCAGGCGCATCCAGCGATGTGCTTCCACTGTCGCTGTAGTTTCCGATCACCAGTTCGCCCCGGCCCGCGACAAACGGCGGGAAGTGGCGCGTGCCGAGCTTAAAGATTCAGTCGTTGAAGTAATCAAAGAGTCCGCCAGGCCAAATCAGGTCAAACCTGCGCAGATTAGAACCAAAGAGCATTGGCCTTGCGGAATCTCACTTGATGACTGAAGTCGCGGCAAAGCTTGGAGGCGTAAGCGATGGCATTCTCATCGTGATCGTCGTTACAATGACCTGCGGCAGCGAGTGACCGCGGCGGAGTTTTACTGCTTTCCCATCCTGCCGGTCGATAATGCCACTGGCATCGATATCGTCGCGGTAGTTTGTACTGTCCACCGGCTGGCCAACCTTTGCCTTTACTTGGTTGAAATCTTTGGCATTCACTTTCCTGTCGGCAGTGGCGTCACCGACCAGGACATTCATCGTTACGCTCGTATCGGGCAGGACCTGATCGAAGACATCGGTCACACCTGTAAGCGTGATGGTGAGAGTCTGGACGTCAGCGACTGCGGCGAGGTTCACGGTTATCGTGTTATCAGCAAAAATAGGATCGCCGGAGATGGTCGCCGTGCCGGCCGTTACGATGGCGGAGCCGGTAATCACATCATTGTTGAACGTAAATACCAGGCTGTAATTCCCATCGACGCCTCTACATTCAATCGCTGGCTCGCCCGTTAGTGGCAGATTGAGATCGAAGTTGCCTGCGGCGCCATGAGTTCTGCGGGAAACAGCTGCAGCAAGTGTGAGTGGCGGTGGGGGCTCACTCTCCGCGATGTAGCGAGCTAACACGAAGGAGGTTCTATTATGCGTAGAATCGTAGGTGGACCCGCCAACCACAATCTTGCCATCGTCTTGCAGTGCTAGCGCGTAAGCGTTCGATGAGCTTCCGACTGGTGTGAGGACGGTTCCAGCTCCGCCGAAGGATGAATCGAGGCTTCCATCGGGCAAGTAGCGAACGACGGCAATCGCGCCCGCAGTTAAGGAAACGCCTGCCCCGACGATCTTGCCGTCACTCTGGACCGAGATCCCCCGCGCTTCTCCTCCAAATGACCCGAACGCTGTAGTTACCAATCCAGTGCCATTGAAGCTCGTATCCAAGCTGCCGTCGGAGTTGTATCGGGCGACAGTAAAGTCTGGGCCGCCGGAGTCCGGCGTGCTAGAGGTTCCTGCCACGAGAATTTTCGCATCGGGCTGAAGAGCTATGCCGTGAAAGACCGCGCTGGAAGCCTCCTCTGTGAAAAAGCTTGCAGTCGGCGTGATGACCGCGCCCGAGCCATTGAAGTCTGTGTCGAGACTGCCATCGGAATTAAACCGAGCGGTAGCAAAATCGCCCGTACAGCAGCGTTGTGTGTAAGTATGACCGGTTAAGATTAGCTTCCCGTCGTCCTGCAGGGCTACGGCCAAACCTTCATCGAGCCCGCCGCCGCCAACGTCAGTTTTGACGACGCCCGAACCGTTGAATGTCGCGTCGAGGCTACCGTCCGAGTTGTAGCGAACCAGTTCAAAGCTATCGAAGGTGGCGCCATCAGTCCCGTAACCGCCCACCACAATCCTACCATCCGGTTGGATAACCACACCGCTTCCAAAATCGCTGAAGCCGCTATTGTGTGTGGTAACGGTGCCGGTCCCGTTAAAAGTGGTATCGAGCGTGCCGTCGGTATTGTAGCGCGCCACAGCGATGTCGAAATAGAAGCTGGCGTTGGTGGCGAAGCCGGCCACGACAATTTTCCCGTCCTCCTGCAATGCCACCCCGTAGGCCTTGTCCCCATACGGTCCGTTTTCTATGAAAGGAAAAGCGGTGAACACCTTGCTGGTGCCATTGAACGTGGTATCGAGTGTGCCATCGGGGTTGTAGCGGACAAGCGCCCATTCATATAGTCCCGAGACCTTGGAAAAGCCCGCCGCCAGAATCTTGCCATCGGGTTGGATAGCGATGCTGGTGGCTCGGTCATCGACCCCGCTGAGATCGCTGATAACGATTCCCCCGCTGCCAAACGTTGGGTCCAGGTCGCCTGCGGCAGCGAACACGCCCTGACACGAAAGGACGAGAATTGCGAGAACGCTCAATAAGACAGATCGTAGTGTTTTCATTGTTGTTTTCGATGCTGAGGAATGCGGCCCAGTTCTATTGTACAGTCAGGGTGAGATCGTTGCCGGTTCCACCGCTATAACTCGCATCGTACGTGTTGTTGCCGATCATAACCGTGGAGCCATCGCCAAGATTGCTGAAAGCGCCGCTGATCGGGGCGTTGGCCGTATTGTTTATGAGGGTGAAGACTGTACCGGCTGGGACCAGATTCCCGGCAAGATCAACCAGGGAAATGACGGCGTCGCTGTTAATGGTCACTCCTTTTGCAGTCACTTGGTCGGCGGTGATTGCGCTGCTATCGAGCTCACAGTTATAAGTGCCGGTCGCCAGGAACGTGAGCGCGCCCTTCGTGGTCAGGAAGCCCACACCGTTGTTTCCTGGAGAAATATAACCGCTGTTTCCGGTACTCATTCCAACGGTAACTGCTCCGGTCATGATTCCAGTGCCGGCCAGATTACCGGTACTGGCATTTACTATGCCTGTGCCAGTGGCTGATCCAGTCGTGTTAGTTACGAGGAGCGTGCCGTCGCTGATCGTGGTCCCGCCCGAGTAGGTATTTGCTTTACTAAGAGTCAGGACCCCAGTCCCTACCTTGGTTAGCGAGGCGATTGACAGAGTACCCGAAAAGGTTGTGCTCAGGTTATTGCTGCCGGTCCAGAGGTTGTCTCCTGTGATGGTTCCACTGCCTTCAATAGAGCCGACATTTTGTGGATCGACGTCCCAGCTACTGAAATTGATCGAGCCGTTGCCGAACGCTTCTAATCGGCCAAGGGTGCCTGCTTCTGAACTAACGATATTGATATTTCCACCGAGGCCGCGGTTAATGCCGCCATTTGCGATCAAGATGCCACTTACACCATGAGTGTCATACAAGTTCAGGAAACCGCCCGTAGCATTCGCTCCGTTTCCGCCGTTCACAGCGTAACTATTGACACCCGCATCAAAGTCCTGGCAGGTCATCACGCCTCCGCCGGCGCCAGAAACCGAGCCGCCATTGACAACGATACTGCCAGTGCCGGGATTAACTGCTTGAGGAAGAAAATAGACGTAGCCGCCTCCAAATCGGTTGGCTGTCCCACCATTCACGGTAAAAAGGCCGTTTATGGTGATAAGCTGGGGTGCGATATATGCGCCCACATAGAGCGGCTGATTGCCACCACTGCTGATGATGACAGGACCATTGAAGGTCGCTTCGGCAGAATACATATCTAATTCGCCGCCATAATTTCCCGGGGTGCTTTTTATAGTGACGCTCGCGTTAAAGGTGACATTGCTCATGGTGTCAAAGTAGGCATCGCCGCCGTAGGCGTTGGAAACAGTCCCACCATTTATTGTGAGGTCGCCGTTCAATGTACTAGACGCACTGCTTCCGTAATAGAGATAACCTCCGTATGTGAAGCCCGCGGTCGCGCCATTGATCGTGAAGCTGGCATCGGCGGCCGTGGAGTTATCATAGAAATCCACTGTCCCCGACCCATACTGATTAGCAAAGCCGCTTCCTTGCAGAACAAAGTTCGCAGCTCCTGCTGTGGAGTTGTCGTGGAAGTCCACATAGCCATAGTTAAGGCCGGTCGAAGGAGTTGCTTTCTTCAGGGTGTAGGTGGTTTGAGCACCTGCATTCGCGCTATTCGTGAAATCAATCAGGCTCGATGCCTGAGCGGTTGGGCTAAGAATAAGATTCTGTACGATCGTCGAGCTATTTACGATTCCAGCGCCATCGATGGTTACGAAGCTTCCGCGACCGTTGATCGTAAAGGGGTTCGCGCCGGAATTGAAGGTGAACCCATTGAGAGCGATCGTTCCTGAAATCGACGGATTAGTGATGGAGCTGGTTGCGAAGGTAGCTGTGTCAACGGGTCTTTTCGGTACGGTATTTGGATTCCAGTTCGATGCGCTATTCCATTTGTTATTCAGGGGCGTAGCGGACCAGGTGGCGCTGCCCGCCTGGCCCGCAGTAACCGTAATTAGCCAGAGCAAGGCCGGAAGAAATGCGGCGCCGAAGGTTATGCTTTTCCGCGGGAACGGCCAAACGGTGTATGTTTGAAGGTTGTGTTTCATATTCAACCAAACACCGTTGGGGGGCGGAAAAATCTCAGGCGCGTTCCGCAATTTTTTTGAGCACAAGACGAGTTTTCGGTGGAGAACAGCGCGCCCCTGGCTGCGTGGTCAGCAGATTAGGGGGCAAAATGGTAGTCGGCTGCACCTGGCCTTTATACCGGAAAGCTGGGATCTCCGCCGCGACTGAATCCAGAGGAATAAGGGCCGCCTGCGCTGCGGTTGGTGTGCGATTTCACCATTGACGTTGCCTCTGCGGGGTAGAGGCCTAGACTTCCTTGATGGAACGGGTGGTAAAGAAGAGCCGTAATTTTCGAGCGGCCGATCGCTGGGATATCCTGCAAAGCATCACGCTCACGCCCAGGGAACGGATTCGCATTGCGCATGCCTTGCGCAAACGCGCTTATCCGGACGGAGCGAAAGACGTTAGGGAATGCCATCGTCCATCATAGAAGCCGCCGGTTTCTCGGGCGATGTGCTAGTCTTTATGCGACTGCTCGCACAGCATCGGGTCCGCTATGTCATCGTAGGCGGGGAAGCTGTTATTTTTCATGGCTATCCCCGGGTCACAGGCGATATCGACTTCTTTTACGACCATAACCCTTCCAATAGCCGTCGTCTCTTCAACGTTCTTTTGCAGTTCTGGGATGGTCAAGTGCCGGGTCTCGCCTCCGCAAAGGAATTAGAGGAAGAAGGAGTCATTTTCCAATTCGGGCGGCCGCCTCACCGAATCGATCTGATGAACCGGATCGATGGCGTCCGTTTCGCGCAAGCCTGGAAATCGCGCATCCGCGTTCAAGTGCGCGCGGGACGCGATGCGGTCTCCGTCGCCTACATCGACCTCGCCTTACTTCTAAAAAATAAGAGGGTGGCGCGGCGTCCGAAAGACATGGAAGATGCGCGATATCTAAGCGCGCAGCTTCGACGGAGATCCGCGAGGGCGCGGCGAGACTAAACCGGCGGCTGGGTCCTTTCTTGAGCTGGTGGAGTATCCTGATTGCGGCGGCAGGGCCCGCGGAAGTCAGGCATCCTGGCGGACTCGGCGAGCGGGCGTATCGACTGCTCCAATCAGGGCGTGCCTTTGCGACAGGCTGGAAACGCTGTAGGCCAAGTCAGGCCTGAAGCCTGGCTTCCAACAAGCGGCCCCCTATCGCTGAACCGTCGCTCTCATGAGCTTGCCCCAGTCGGACGGATCGGGCGGCATCGCGAGCAGCTTCTTGCGCAGCTCGAGGCGCTCATGGGTGAGGACTTGGACTAACTGTTGCTTGGAGGAGAAAGACATGCCGCCGATGACGCGGAGATAATCCGGGAGCCATTTCGGAGGCGGTACTTGTGACGTGGTTAGGATGCGCCAAAGGCGAACGACGCCGTCGTTGGTTACACTCATGACGATTGAGCCGTCGCGGTTGGCGGTGATCTGGCTCACGCCGGTCGAATGAGGCAGAGGGAGATAGATGCTGTCGTGGGTTTTTGTGTTGTAACAAGTAACTTCTGTGTCTTCGACACCGCCGGCGAGCAGGGAGTTGCCTCCGCCGGTGAAATGAACGGCAGTCGCGCGACCGTTGAGGTAAAACGGTTCTCCTACTTGTTGGCCGGTAGCGAGTGACCAAATCCGCGCGGTATGATCGTCGCTCCCGGTAGCGATGAATTGGCCGTCGGGAGAATAATCGACCGCCAGGATTGGGTTGGTGTGTCTGATCTTGCGCGGTGGCGAGTTCGGTTCGGCGATGTTCCAGAGATAGAGGTAATCGTCTCGGCAACCGGCGCCGATCTGCTGGCCAGAAGGCGCAACCGCGAGCGCGTCCATTTTTTCGGAGTGTTTCATTGGCTGGCCGATCCGGGTTCCTTCCGTGATTTTCCAGTGCAGCACGGAGCCGCTGAGATAGGCCGCGAAGAGGGAATGACCATCACGGGCAAACGCAAGTGACATAACCGTGTCCGGGACAGCTTTGGTTTCGCCTATCTTCTTTCCGCTCGCGAAATTCCAAAAGCGAATGACGCCATTACTGTCGGCGGTGGCGCATTGGTTAGTCGTGGGATGAAAGGCGGCGATGGAAACAGGACTAGCCGGCTGAATGACTGGAGTGACAAACCGCTTTTGGCTTATCGACCACACACCTGCCTTGCCGTCGCGGGTTGCGACCAGAAGTTGGTCGTCCTTTCCAGAGAACTCGATCGAGCGGATCTCCCCAGGGATAGGTATGACTTCGCCCGGCCACGGGCGCGGCTCTGCGTCCCAGAGATAGGCGGCGTTATCCCAACCCATGGAAAGGACCTTAGTAGGGTCCCTCGGATTAAAGGTCGCTTTGAGCACGGCCTCGTCGTGACGCATCGGGTTGTCGATCGGTTGACAGGTAGCGACATCCCAAAGGCGGACGGTTTTGTCGCGACCAGCGCTCACCAGTCGTTTGCCATCGGGACTGAAGGCGACGGTATCGACCGGGCCTTCATGTCTCATTGGCACTCCGACGGAGGTTCCATCCGCCACCGACCATAGTCTCACCTTCTTATCGTAGGAGGCGGTGGCGAAGAGTTTCCCGTCGGGGCTCATATCTATGTCCCAAACAAAGTCACCATGGATTAAAGGTGGACTTAGGGGTTGCGCCGTATGTCCATCCCAGATGCGGGCGGTCTTATCCAGACTCGTAGTTACGATCCTACTGCCGTCCGGCGTAAAGAGGGACTTCTTGTCGGTTGCCGCATGCTGCATGGGTGCGCCAATCGGTTGAAAAGTAGTCGCATCCCAGAGGACGGCGCCGCCATACCAATAAGAGGTCAGGATGCGTGTTTCGTCTGGGCTCAACCTGGCGTCAGCCACCCGATGAGGATTGACGAGTTGCGCAATCTCTTTGCCCGAAGCCGCATCCCAGAGACGCGCGGTGTGATCAAAGGAGCCAGTAAGAATTCGTTTGCCATCCGCGCTAAAGACGCCGCTCACGACGCTGCTGACAGAATCGAGATCTTGCCTGCCATGCCGCAACATGGTCAGAAGTTCGCCAGTGTGAATTTCCCAAAGTCTGGCGACTCCATCCTCTCCGGTAGTAAGCAGTTTATTGCCATCGGGACTGAAGACTGGCATGTCGCATGGGCCGTCGTGATGGAGAGTCTCACCAACCTGCGCACCGGTCGCGGTATCCCACACTTTTGTCGTGTGATCGTAACTTCCCGTGGCGAAATACCTCCCATCGCGGCTAAAGGTGGCTTCAATGATAGCGCCTTGATGGTAAACTCCGAAGATCGGCAGCTTATCGCGATCACCGCGACCGAACGCAATCGCACTTAGGAGATAGCTGGCGGCTTCGCGATTATCTGGCCAGAAACTGAGGGAGCGTCCAAGCAAAGCTATACCTTCGCGCCACGCCCCGGCGCGAAAGCGCTGCCGGGCCGCCTCCAAGTCAGCCAGGCTGGCGCGTTGCAGGGTGCCTTGCAAGTTGCGATTGCTGG
>JAICXG010000040.1 GCA_025980625.1 Chthoniobacterales bacterium | reverse complement strand
CGGTCGTCGCAGCCATTTTCGCCCACCGTGCGGCTGCTGCCGCGCAGGATCGGCTGATTGCCGCTAAGTGTGCGGCAGTCTTGCACGAGGTTGAACCCGCGCGCCGAGAGAAACAGGTCGCTGCTTTGATAGCGATTATCGCTCGAGTTGAAAAAGGCCGTCTGATATCCACGCTTTCTTAATTCGCTACTGAGTGATGGCACATGAATCTGTGGAGCTTCCCGCACGATAAGCTTGGGGCTGATCCATGGATAGATTGAGCATTCCAGCGACCAGAGCGAGTTTACCGTCATCGGCGCCGAAGCGTAGATATTGGCAAAGCTCGCCGCCTTGGTGCGATAGCGGTTCAGGGTTGGCGTGACAGGATACTTTCCACCAAAAGGCTGCGTGTATTCCGCGCCGACGGACTCCATCACAAACAGAATGACATTGCGAATCTGTGGAGTTGATGGACGGGACGCGCCTGGCTGGGCGCGGGGACGATCCGCGACCGGCAGGAAGTCGCTGTTTCCCACTGAGGTTTTCATCGTGAATATCGCCGGAGTTTTTGGCGCGATGAGACAGGACTTTAGAAAGTAGAGCACCGCATTGTCATAAGTGCCCTCCGGCATATGGCGGCTTTCCACATACCAACCGGCTGCCGGCAGGTAGATAGCCAGGCAGCCAGTGGCTATGAGCACGAATCTGCGCGAGCCAAAAGCCTGCGGCTGCAAAAGTCGCATTGCTTTTTGCAAAGCAAATGAAAGTCCGACCGCGCTCGCGACCAGCAAAATTGCCACCAGCGCGGACATCCAACTGAGGTTCGCTTGAATGGCTTCCCGCGCATCAAGACTTAGCAAAAAATCTGAGTAGTAGAGCCATTGATAGCTGAAGGGCGTGCGTGCGATTTCTGCGAACTCGAAACCGATGGCCGCCGCGAGCACGGAAAAGATTACGACGCCGAGAAAGGCGTGCTGGACGAGCTTTGCGCTGCCAAGTCTCCGGCGAACGATCCAAAACAAAAGCCCAAAAAGCAGCGTCAGCGCGACACAATAGAGTACATCATAAAATGAGCCGAGGAAAAGCCGCGGGAAAAAATGAACCGGCGGAGTCGAAATCTTGAGTAAGCTGTAGCTGCGCAGCGCGAGATGAAAAATGAGAAGCGCGCCACCAGGAGCCGCGAGGCCTATGAACGCGCCGCGACAAGCTGAGCGTCCGTAAATCGGAGCGGACATCGGGCAGTTGTTTAACACCGGGATTCGCAGAGTCAAAGGAATGGTCCGGTGATAGGGAGCATGGCACGTAGCGAACTGACTACCGTCTGATTGCTATCAATCGCGAGACTGGCCAGAGGCTGAAGCTCAAATCGCGCGCATCAGGCGCGCTCGCAAAGGGCCGGCTACCCGTAACAGCTGGGTCGGAAGGCAGTTGGCGAAATGTCGGAAGCGCAAATTCCGCCCAAAAAACCGCAAGAAGTGACGAGCAGACCGGCACCGTTCTGCGTATTGTGGGCGTGTGAGTCACACCTTCACTCTCGGGATCGAGGAGGAATTCCAGATTATCGATCCAGAGACCCGGCAACTGCGCTCTCACGTGCAGCAGATCCTGGCCGACGGCCGGATCGTGTTGAAGGAACATCTCAAGGCCGAGATGCATCAATCCGTCGTCGAACTCGGGACCGAGATTTGCCCCGACATTCACTGCGCGCGGCAGCAAGTGATTGCATTGCGGAGCGGTTTGGCCGAAATCGCAGCGCGCCGTGGGCTTCTTATTGCCTCCGCCGGAACGCATCCCTTTTCGCATTGGACCGACCAGCTCATCACGGCGGACGAGCGTTACGCCACCATCCTTAAAGACATGCAGCAAATCGCGCGCATCAATCTCATCTTCGGTTTGCACGTGCACGTCGGTATCCCCGATCGCGAAGAAGCGATCGACATTATGAATCAGGCGCGCTACTTCCTGCCCCATATCTATGCGCTCTCGGTTAACTCTCCTTTCTGGCTTGGCCGCAACACCGGACTGAAGGCTTACCGGCAGATGATCTTCGAGCGCTTCCCGCGCACTGGCATTCCCGACGCCTTTGAGAGTCTCTCCGAGTATGAAGATTACCTGAAGCTGCTCGTTAGCACGAACTGCATTGATAACGCGAAAAAGATCTGGTGGGACATTCGGCTGCATCCCTTTTTTGATACGATCGAGTTTCGCATCTGCGATGCGCAATCGCGTGTCGATGACACCATCGCCCTCGCCGCTATCATGCAGGCAGTCGTGATGAAATTGCACAAGTTGCGCAGGCAAAACATCACCTTCCGGAGTTACCCGCGGCGACTCATCGATGAGAACCGCTGGCGCGCCTCACGCTACGGGCTTGATGGAAAGCTGATTGATTTCGGCCGTAAGGTGGAGGTGGATGAGCGCGAGCTCCTCCATGAGATGCTCGAATTCATTGCTCCGGAGATGAACGAGCTGGGTAGCTTTGGCGAGCTTAGACATATCGAAACGATCATGGCCGAAGGCACCGGCGCGGATCGACAGCTCGCGCTCTGGGAACGGACTCAGGATCTCAAGGGTCTAGTCGATCACATTGTCGAAGAGACTTACGCAAATCTTGCGGTGCCGCGACGGGCGCTCGTGGCGGTATAGCCGCGCGCCTGAGCTACTTTTCGAGTTGGCGGAGCTTCAGGTAAATCGCCAGCATCAGCAGGCCGATCGATGCGATACTCGCCGCCAGGCCGATCTGGCGGAATTTGTATTCCGATCGTGCCTTGGTCACAAGAGTTTTGGATTTTTGGATCGCTTCCTCGCCGGGAGCGGCTGTCTGCTGGAAGGTATTGCGACTGAAGGAATGGACGTAGGTTCGTGATTTCTTTAACGCGTCATTTAGCTCGGTCAATTGATTGTTGATTGCCTCAACGTCGAGACCCTTGGCCGCGAGATTGTCTGAGATTTTTGTGACCTTGTCTCGAGTCTCACTCATCTCGTGGATTGTCTTGCGAAAGTAATCCGCGGTCATGACGCATTCTGGATTGTTCTTCGCGGACTGGCGATGGCAGTCACCACACAATCCACCCGGCCCGGTCGCGAGCATCGAATCATTGGTCTTTTTGATTGCATGTTCGCCGTGGCACTTGCTGCATTCAGGCCAGCTATGCGCATCAAAGGCCTGCTTGTGTTTGCTGCCATCGAACAGACTGACATTCGCCGAATGACAGGTGCTGCAACTCCGGCTCACAATTGCGACCCCGGGCGGACTGGCCGCATGGTTGCCATGACAATCATTACAAGCCGGCGCTCCCAGATCGCCGCGGGCGAGCAAGGCTTGCCCGTGCACACTGAGACGATATTCTGCCAACTGATTCGTCGGAAGCGGCGAACCGTCGGGCCGGGTGAATCCAGACATCACCTTGGGATTGGCGTGGCAGGTGCCGCAGGTTTCCGGCACACGTTGGGCATAAACTTTTGACTGCGGATCCTTGGCTGGGCGAATGCCGTGCACGCCATGACAACTAATACACTGCGGAGCGCGGTCGTCGCGTTTCACGAGGAGGGTTATGCCGTGCGGGCTATCCTTGAACTTCGCCAGTTGGTCGGTGGGCAAGGAAGGATTGAATTGGTGCATGAAGGTGGGATCGGAGTGGCAGCGCGCGCAGAACTGCACCACCCATGCTCGGTTGTGGGCCCGTTCTTTCTCGGGCCATTCCTTGACGAAGTTGTGACCGAGTTGAGCCGTCGGGTCACCGCCGTGACATCCCGCACAGGAAAGGCCGCTCCGGAAATGCACATCCTCGACCACGTCTTTCAAATTCATGTAGGCCGGCGAATCGTGCGAAGCGGGCGCGCTGGAAAAGAGATCTTCCCCTGATTGCACCTCCGGGTCGCTATGGCAAAGGACGCAGTTATTTTGCAGGAGTAAGTCCATCTTCTGCGGCCGCAACTGTAAGGCCAATAAGCTGTGCAAATGCTGCGGCGAAGTGATCACTTCCTGTTGCACGGCGCGGTTCAAGAGCTCTCGCAGGTGATCGTTAAGACCCATAAAATAGGTGCGTTCTTCGGGGCTGACGACGGCTTTGCCATTCGCGTCTTTCGCCTCGAGCATTGCCACCAGCTTGGGATCAGTAGCAGCGGGTGTTTGCCCGGTCGCGAGCGCGCTGAGAGGGATCGCTCCGGCCGCAAAAATGCTTAGGATTGTTCTCACGTTGAGATTGCGGCGTCAGCCCCGGACCTTCTGAAATATAACAGCACAAGAATTGCGATCGCCGCGAGGACAAACGAGATCAGTCCTGCGAGCAGATAGGACACGCCGATCAATCCATGTAAGATAACCTGCAACAGCGCGGCGCCCGTGAGGATGAACCACCGATGCCCGAAGCGCCAGGACCGCACGAGGATAACAACCGCGCCTGCCGCCAACGTCCACCAGGCACATACCCGCGCCACCTCTTGCATGGAAGTGAGTTGCTCGGCGTCGTGGTGCGCGCCGACGTCCCAGCCCATCAAAGTCAGATAAGTTAGAAACAGAATCGCCGCCCAACCAAGGTCACTGAAAGCTGGGGATGGCTTGTCGCGATAGGCGCGACGGTCGATCCACGGGATAAGAGCCCAGATGACGAAAAGGATGCCAATCACAAATAAGCAGAGTTGCGGTCCCTCCAAACCAAAGAGGTGCGGCGGAAACTCCTTCAAGAGTTGATACTCCCAGAGGAAATACCATTCCGGCTTGATCCCGGGATAGGCCGGCGCCAGCGGGTCAGCCTTGTCGCCCAGCTCCCAATCCATTCCCGGAATGCCTGGCCCGTAGGGGAGAAAGACGGCGAGGGCCGCAAGCACCATCAGGCATGCCAGCCACAGGAGCAGGTCGCGCAATGCGAAGCTGGGAAAAAACCTCATCCCCCGCGGCGCGACCTTCTCACCCAGCGGCGGCGCCATACCCTGGCGTTGGATAAGCAGCAAGTGCAAACCGATAAAAGCGACAAACGCCAAAGGCAATATGACGACATGCGCGGCAAAAAACCGATAAAGGGTGTTAATGCTCACGTCCTGGCCACCGCGCAAGACCTCTAAGAGCCAGTTACCAAGAACAGGCACCGAGCGCACGATGTTTGTCCCGACGGTGGTAGCGAAGTAAGCCAGCTTATTCCAGGGAAGAAGATAACCGGAAAAGCCGAACCCCATGGTTAAAAGAAAGAGAAGGTAACCTGAAACCCACGTCACTTCGCGCGGCGGGCGATAAGCCTTGAGCATCATTGTGCTAAACATGTGAAGCAGCAGCGATATGATCATCAAGTGCGCGCTCCAACTATGGATGGAACGAATCAACCAGCCGAACGGCACTTTCGTCGTCAGGAAGTGAATACTTTCGTAAGCGGTCGCTTCGCCGGGCTGATAGTACATCAGGAGCAGCACACCGGTTACGACCTGGACCATGAAAAAGAACATCGTGATCCCGCCCAGATAGTACCAACCCATCCAGTGCACTCCCAGCGGCACCTGCTTATGACTGAGAAAGTCAAAGAGCGGTGTAAGTTGATAGCGCCGGTCCAGCCAGGCGCGCAAAGCGCCGCTCGCTGTCTCGCCCGCGCCTCTCTCAGGCTCTTTCTTCTGAGATGACGATTCCACCGTCGGGTTGTCGATTGACTGCATACTGGGAGAGTGGCCGCGGGGGAGGGCCAGAAAGAACGCGCCCGTTCAGGTCGAAGCGACCATCGTGACACGGACACCAGATAACTGATTGGCCGGGCAGGTAAGTCACAGTGCAACCCTCGTGAGTGCACTTGGCGCTAAAAGCGCAGGTGCGATCCTGTACATTCACAACAATGACGCGCTGTCCGCTCACCGGAACAATGACAAACTGTTTCTGCTCGAGTTTGGAAGCCTCGTCGCGGGTCAAATGAGTCGGGCCGCCGGAACCGGTTTGGGGCAGTGGCTTAAGATAGCGAATAATTGGATAAGCAACACTGGCCAGCCAGGCGACGACGCTTACGCCCAGGAGCAAGTCGATAAAGTGGCGTCGAGAGGTAGCTGGCTTATCAACGGTTGTGGTGTGCTCCTCCATAGCTATTTCTGTAGTCCTCCGGTATGACAGTCGGCGCAGGTAAAGTCAGAATACTCAGTGTCGATGTGAACGAAATTGTGACCGCGAGCGTCGATTTTGCTCAGCATCTCTCCGCTACCCTGGGCGAGAATAAGGTGGCACGCTTTGCAGTCACTGGCTTTGATCGACATTTGGCCGTCCACTGCGGTGTGATTGCCATCGTGACAGCGAAAGCAGCCGTTCCAGTCTTTGTGACCAACAAAATCCGGATGCGTCCGCCAGTCGAGTTTCACTTCCGGAAAAAAATTGACCCGGTAAATGGCCTGCGCCTCCCTGATGATTGGCCCTGATACAGCCGGGTCGGGGTAATCCTTCCGGAGCTGGTCGGCAATGTCGCGTAACGCTTCGGGTTTCGTTTTGTAAGGCTTTACCAGTGCTGCCACTACCTTTGCTTTCACCCATGGAACCGCGGGATCGAGCCGTCCCGTGGCCAGCGCCAGATCGACCGCCTGATTCGGCGTATGGACTTTATGCGCCGGACGGCTATGGCAATCCATGCAATCCATCCGATGGATTTCATAATTAGCAGGGTTACCCCTGAAGTCCGGTGTTTTAAACACCGTCACAATGCCCTGAGAGTCAGTCATCCGCACCCATGGGATATTCAGGCTGAGTTCGTCGGTCGCGATGTATTCGATCTTGTTCGCCACGTTCATATGCCAGTGAATGCCACCGACCGGACCATTGTTGGGATCAGCGCCGCCCACGTTCAGGAGAAGGCGGACGGCGAAGGGTGAGTTCTTTTCGTCGGAAAGAAAGTGCCGATAAGTCCGCTCGACATTTCCGACATACTTCTTCGGCCAATGACATTGCTCGCAGATCGCCTGCGGCGGCCGCGGGTTTGCGCTCGTGACACGAATCGGGCGCTCAAAGTCATTCCTGACCGTGTGATAGAGTTGTTTGACACCGTTTACCTTGGTTTTGAAGTAGGCGGTAGCGCCGCGCCCGACATGGCAGGCAACGCATTCCACGCGGGCGTGGGCGGCGTGCTGCGACGCGACGAACTCCGGCTCCATCGGAAGGTGACACCGTTGGCCACAGAACTGGACTGACTCGGTGTATTGGTAGGTCTGATAGCTGCCAAGCGCGGTCAAAAAGAGAAAGGCTATGCTACCCGCCGCGAAAAAAGCCAGCACTTTGCGATCCCGAGCGCGCGACAGATCGATCTTAATGACGAGTGGTTCGGCAGCGCGTGCGGCACGCCGTTCGCTCCGGCGCTGGAAGAATGCGCCAAGCAAAGTAAGAGCAACGCCGAGCAGGAAAAAAAGCGGCGCGACAACGTAAGCCAGAATACCGACATAAGGATTGCGATGACCGGCAAATTGATCGATCGCAACGAGCAGGAGGAAGGCGAAAAGCGCGCTCGCGGCGAGAACGAGTCCGGCCCAACTAAGCCAGTTGCGAAGATAGTGCTTAAACGACCGACGAGGCGCGGAGCGGTCAGTCATCGGTCAGGTCGGCCATTTGGCTGCGGGACGAGCAGGAGTTACTTCTTGAGCGAGCGAAGGTGGGCGACGAGCGCTTTGATGTCGGCCTCGGAAAACTTCTCCTTGGACGGCTTCATTACCTGCTTGCCATTTTCCTTGACGCCGTCGGCAATCGCTTTCTCTGCCTCACTATCCGTAAAGGCGGCCTGAACTTTCGCGTCGCGATAATCTTTCACGTTCAGTTTCTTACCCATCATCGTGCTGCCGCTGCCATCCTTACCGTGGCAGGAGGCACAATTCTGATTCCAGAGCGCGCTTGCATCTCCGGCGAAGGAGATAGCGGCCGGTGCGATCAGCGAGCTCACCGCTAAGCATAGGATTCGTTTCATATATGAGTCGTAGGTTGGTGTTACAGTTTCAAATGCAGGTTGTCGTTCGTGAGTTAACCTAGCTACTGTTACTTCTTGAGCGTGCGCACATATGCGACGAGGGCTTTGACTTCGTCCTCACTCAGTTTAGCGCCGAAAGCTTTCATTTTCGTTTTGCCGTTCTCTTTGATGCCATTCTTGATTGCGTCGGTTGCCTGAGCGTCGGTGAAACTCGCCTGCACCTGAGGGCTGGTAAGGTCCTTGGCGTTTAGCAGCTTCCCCATTTTGGTGTCAGCCGCGCCCGTCTTGCCATGGCACTGCATGCAATCCTTGGTCCAGTTTTCCTGGGCGGTGGCGGCGTCGAGTGAAGTCGCGGCAAGCGCGAACAGAGTGAGAGTAATGATTTTCATAGGTATTTTCCTAACAATGTTGGCTACTTTGTTTCTAAGACCAATCCCGGAGATGTAAAGCTTATTTGCGGTTGTAGTTCCGGGCGATGAATTGCTGCCCGCGCTTGGCGAAAACTACGCCAGCATTCCAGTGGCATGGCGGCAAGCGCGATCAGGACAAGCTGGCTGAAAATGAAGCCGCACAACCAAGGGAATGCCTTTTCCATGAAGCCATAGGAATGCAGACCGACGCCAAGCATGTTGACGCCGAACCAGGAGAAGCTGGTGATAACATTGCCGAAAACGGCCATCATCATGAGCCCACGCTGGCCAATGAATCTGCCCCAGCGCGCGTGCAAGATCATGGCGCACCAAAGGACAATCAGGATGGCGCCGTTCTCCTTCGGGTCCCAGCCCCAGAAACGGCCCCATGATTGATCAGCCCAGATCCCGCCGAGGACCGTCCCGACAAAGCTGAAAAAGGTCGCGAAACAGACTATGCCATAGGTCATGCGGGTGAGTGAGATCGCGACGGGCTGAGTGAGGGAGCGGGTGAAAACACCGCGCAGAATATAGATGATGGCAAGCATGCCGGCGAGGAACATCGCCGAATAACCGGTAGTTATAGCCACGACGTGAGTCGCCAGCCAGATGTTGGTGTCGAGCACCGCCTGCAGCATCTCGAGAGTGTCCCCATTTCCGGCGAGGTGATGAGCGATGATAAGTGTGACAAAGCCGATTGCTCCTGCGCAAACCGCGCCGATGCCGTCGCGGAAAATACGCTCGAGAATGAGCGCTACAATGACCGCGCCCCATCCGATGAAAATGGCTGATGAATAAAGGTTCGTGACCGGCGGGCGTTCCTGCAGGTAAATCCGAGAAATAAGCCCAAAGGTGTGGATCGCCAGGGCCAGGAGCAGGAGATAAAAGGCGGTGCGATTGAGCGGCCGTGTCCAAATGAGCCATGAAGCGCAGGCAAAGAGAAATGCCAGAACATAAAGAACCATGCTGTGGGTGAATGGATCGATTTGATTGAAAAGGAACTCGAATAATGCGCGCCGGGCGGCTATCGGTTGGTGTTGAGTCATCCAGCTCGACAAAGCAGTGACTTGCTCGTTGAACTCATGTCGATTACCAGCACGGTAGGCATCTGCGATCCGCGCGTATCTCTCGACCACCGGATGAAGCTCTGCGCTTGATTGGAGGATGACGCTACCGGTCGAACGCCATTCGGCGCCGTTACCAGCTGCGGGCGACACCGCCAGGATGTATGCCCCTTCGGCGAGTTGTTGATTGCGCTGAATCGTCCCCGCGGCTTGATCCGCGGAGACCTGATCGAGACGCTGTCGGATTTCACGTCTCCAGTCCTTTGCTCCAGCGGGCTGGATGCTGTTTTCCAGACGTTGATAAAGCGCGAGCCCGTTGCGCAGGTTAAGGATGGCGTTTTGATAAGCTGAGCGTTCGACTGATTGCAGTTTCGCCGAAAGCGCGCCTTGTTCTTCGATCTGGCGCAGAAAAGGCTTTAACTCGAGATAGCTAAAGTATTTCCGGTCGTTTTGTTCCCAACCGAACAGGCTTAGCACATCGCCGTTCTGAATGACAAAGACCGGATAGTGATCGGCCAGCGGCGCATTGAAAAGGACGTCGGTAAGCCAGTGCGTCGCAGAGACGGTTCGGCCATTCGTTAGGTGCACAGCCTCTTTACCGTGAAGGATGAGAAGAGAATTGCGCGCCACGGTGTCAAGCGGCTTGACTCGGCCGCTGACCAGGACCGGAATTTTGCCAAGAGCCGGAAGATCGAAATCAGCTGCGATGGGCTGCGGCCGGCGCCAACTCATGCCGACCCAGAGCAGAGCCAGGAGCAAAACGATTACCGGGAAAAACCGTTTCATGCCAGAGCCATACTTCTTCGCCGCGAGAAGCTAATGAGGTGATAACCAAATTGAACAAGCAAACCGAGGGCAACCATCGCGCACGCGAGGTAGGGCGCGAGGAAGCTCGGATTGTGCACGACCTGGAGAATCGTCGCCGCATCGCCCTTCTCAAATCCCGCCTGGTAGAAGGTCTCACCACGGTAACGCAGCGGATGATTCATATAGATGAGAACGTCGCGCTGAGTAGCGCGCTCCGGGTCACTCAGAGTTACGCGACTGGAGAAGTTCTTCGGGATTTCAGTGCCAGGGTAAAGGTCGTGCGAAAACTTCTGTAACGTGACCGCAAAGGGTTTGTAGTAGCGAAGCGGGCGCAACGCCAGCTCCCAGGTGTGCCCGGCATAGGAAAATGTCTGCCGCGCCGCGAGCGCATCGGAGACAAGCCATGTTCCCAACGACGCGGTGTTCCTGTCAAGCGGCACAATTTCAATCACGGCGCTGGGAACATCTCTTTCATCCACCTCGCTCCCGCGCGGCAGAGATTCGATCGCCACCTGGTTTCCCGGGCCGCGGCTCGCAACCCCGTGGCCTCCGCTCAGCAGATGCAGCCGCGAATTTTCGTGAAAATCTCGAACTACAACCTCGAAGGGCAAGGTTGGATGACGAATCGCGGTCTTACGCTGTAGCAATCGTTCAGGAATTACCGTCACCTGGTCCGATCCCGCATCAGTAATGTCAGTTACTGCCAATTCAATCAGGCGCCGATCTTCCGAATAACTCTTTCTGTCTCCCTGGCCGAGCCGCATGTAGCTCTCGACGGCAAAGAGGTCGGTAAAAAGCCCACCCGCGAGCATAACTATCAGCCCGGCGTGGGTCAGATGGATCCCGAGTTTTCGCCACGTCCAGCGGAGCCGTTGGGCATGCGCGGCGATCAAGTTGCCGAGCAGGACTGCTCCGATGAGATGGCCACCGGGGAAAACCGGCAGCCGGATACCGGTGCCCTGCGACGGCCACCAGACAAACAGGCTTTGGAAGTAGCGTTGCTGCGCTTCATGAATCCCGAGGTGAACCTGTGCGATCGTGCCCGCAAAGATGAGAAGGATCGCGGCGCTGAGGCAGGCGAGCGTCAGTTGCAGGGAACCCAGAAACGCGAGCGGTTTTTTTAGCATAGTGCGCCGCGAGCCTGCTCTTTTGGCATCGGGGCTTTCTTGGCTAGAACCGAAACTGGAGCCTCGAAAAAATCGAATGCGCCCGGTAGTTGTTGTGGCCGCCGGAGGTTTCGTCGGTGTAGTCGTAAAAGGTGTAACTCAGTTGCAGCCGCACCTGTTTTGTGAGCAGACGCGTCAGGGTTGCCGAAGCGATGTGCTCGCGTGCCCCTGCCCCGTAGGGCACTCCGGCCAGTGAATTATTGACGTAATCATTGGCGCGGTAGTAACTGTAGTTAGCCCGAATATCTGTCTTGTTATCGATGATGTAGCCGGTGCTGGCTGCAATTGTATAATAGTCGTTCTCGGCATTGAGCACGGTCGGGATATCGGCGGTCGGCACCAGGATAATACTGCTCGCCGGCGTATCGGTTCCGTCCCAGATGTAAGAGAAGTCAGCCTGAAGATAGAACCGAGCCAGTGGGCTCCAATTGACCGATTCGCTAATCACGTGCCTTTTGATTACTCCGGTCTGTTGCTCGTTGAGAAGGGTGCCGTCGGAGAAGACTTCCCACTGCCCGTCAATCGAGGTCCGGACAAAGTCATAGCGAGTCACGAGAGCGAGCGACCCGAGAGTAACCGGGATCTTTGGTCGGAAGGTGATACGGGCGTTTACATCGTCGGTGTTCCAGTCCTGGTTGATGAGTCTGGGGAAGGAAGCGGTTGTGATATCGTCTCCATAAGACACTTTCTTATGGTAATATTGGCCCGAGAAATTCAATCTCATGAGCGGGTACCAATTGGCGCCAATGGTGTATTTTTGGTAGAGCGAGTCGGTATCCTTGTTCAGCGGCACTTCTTCGTCGGTGTGAAACTCATCAACGTGCCCCCATTCCTCCTCCCACTCGCCGCGAGCATAAAAGAGCCAGTCTGAGAGCGCAGTCAGGCGCAGCTCGATATTCTGAGCGAAACGATCATAATCCGATGCGCGCGCGCCCCCCGCGGGCTCGGGCGTGCCGAGGTGAAACCCGCCTTCAGGGTTGGTCGCGGTAAATGGCGGCACATTTGCAGTAGGCTCGACCGCGAGAAAGACTGAGTCGCTGTCGCGGTCTTCGTGGGTGTAACGAAAACCGCCTACAACGGTGATATCCTTGGCCGGCGCCCAATAGAGGTTTGCGTTGATGATATGCTCATCGACTTGCGCGGTGCCAGCGAGGTTAATGAAGCTATGATCGAATCGGTTAAGAGTTGGGACAGGTTCGCCAAAAGCTGCATCGAAGGTCGTACCCGGGAGACGGCTGCCGGTGAGGTCATTGGTCATCGTCGTATAGGAGTAGGCCGTGGTAAGCCAAAAGCTGTCACTGAACCTCGTCTCGGCGATGGCATGGCCGCTGAAAAGGTCGACGTCATCCCGCTGGTGTTGGGTGAAGAACCGCAGTTGTCCCGGAGGAGCGACAAGGGGCGGCAACTGTCCCGCGCCGCGAATCATATTCAGGGAATAGTCGTTATCGTCATGTTCGTAACGCATTCCCAACAGGACATCAGTCTTACCGAAAGAGTTAGTGGCATCGAATGTAAAGGTGTCGCGGGTTTCGTCGATGTTTCGAAAAGCCGGCGCGATCTTGCGTGTCGCTCCTGTGATCCCGGTGAGAGTGGTATCACCCCAGATGGTCGAGTCCTTTTGGCCGTCGCGGAATTCATGTGAATAACGAACAGTTATCTCGGGCCAGTCCGGCACCCGCAGACCTAACTCCACCCAAACGTCGCCGCGATCGATATGCAATTCGGAGTCAGGCGGCGGGAAAAACTGGCCGTTGGGCGGGAAGAACCCGCCGTTGCCGTCGTACCAGGTGCGGAATTCATCGTATCCAAACTGAATGTAGCCGAGCTTGGCTTTAGTGAGCTGGAGCCGCAGGCCATAGTCATTCGTGTCGAAGATAGCGTGACCGTCGAGTTGGAACTGCACGTCCTTACCCATCGAACCCTCGAGGTGGAGATTCTCAATCCCGCCAAAGACCTGATCGGCGGGAATGCGGTGATTCTGTTCAAACTGGGCCTCGTCGCCCTCCACCGTCACGCCACCGAAGGCAAACTCGATCGAGTTATTATATTCAGTGGGTTCTGCCTCTGCTGTCGTAGTCGTGGCCGATTTCTCGTCCGCCGTTGCCATCCCATCGGCATTCACGCCGCCGCGCGCGGGATAAGTCGTCGCCCAAACTGCCGCGCACACAACGCCGATTGCAAATCCAGCCGCTGAAGCTCGGAAAGGTGCGCGACAATTCATAGCCCTAAGCTCAATACCTCAGGAGCGGAGTCACATTAGAGCCATGCGGTTCTTCATGGCAGCCGGCCGACCAACAAGTTCCCTGTTGCAGGAAGCTGGTGTGATTGACATCACCGATCAGAATGACTCCGGGTGAAGTTTGCTGCTGGAAGTGACATTTCAGGCAAAGGGTCTGATTACGCTCGTTCAGGAGTCGCTGATTGACCGAGCCATGCGGCGAATGACAGACGACGCAGCCCTGGCGCAGCGCTTCGTGTTCGTAGACCCAGGGGCCTCTCTGCGCGCTATGACATTGGAAACAGGTGTCGTTCTGGCCTAACAATTCCACGCCGCCGCCTCGAACCGGTTGGGCGAAGTTGGTTCCGCCGCCTTTGATCGCGTTTCCTTTGTGCGGATTGTGGCAGTCCGAGCAACTCATTCGCCCTTCCAAAACAGGGTGGTGATGCGGCAGCTGGAATTGCGCCCGCACTTCCAAGTGACATTGGAAACATGCCTGCGGTGATTTTCCGGGATTCACAATCGTGTGCGCCGCGCCACCGCTTTGCACGTGCAGGCTGCCCGGGCCGTGGCACGATTCGCAGCCCATGTTCTTCCCATTTTCGCCCGGCGTCCTGAGCCGCGAATGGGTCGCGGTGCGGAAGTCGCGCACCCTCTCTTCATGGCAATCCGCACATTTTTCGGTGCCGACAAACTCTGCGCCCGGAATAGCCGGCGGGGCCAGGATTGCGCGGTTACTGTCGAGTGAGCTACAGGAGAGTAAGATGACTGTGATGGCGAAGACGCAGCCCAGCGTCCAAAAGAATGTCTCGCGTTTTTCTTTCAGCGAAAAAAGCCGCCTCAACTCGAACACGGCGGCGAGTATGTTCAGGTCTCTGGAATTGCGACTACGCATTTTTTCGGAAAAAAGAATCAAACTTTTACCTAGGGCGGCCGGATTCGTCGGCGGCTGAAATCGGGTCGCAAAATCCGCTCTGCTTTTGCCAAGCAACGGTGAGCGCTGGAGGGCGCGCGGTCGCATACTCAGGCGATCACAATCAGCAAGGAGGTCACGAAACATGAATGCTTCTTCCACACCAAGCGATCGGGACACTCTTCGGGCCGAAAATAATATTGCGGCCTGGCTGAGTATTCTGCCCGGGCTCGGACAGATCTATAAAGGTCACTTCGCCGCGGGTTTTTTCTGGATGCTGATCGGGATGCCGCTCGCGCTATGGGTCGGTATCCTCCTCGGCCTCGCCACCGCGGGTATCGCTGTGCTCATTCCGATTCTCGTCTGGGCGGCACTGGCCCTCGATGCCTACTTCGAACGCGACGTGCGGCGGCATCATTGGCTGCCTCGCCCGGCCGGAGACGGAGAGGACGACGAATTTCAGGATTGAATGCTCGCGCCGCCGCCTTTGGCCTAACGACAACATCAGGCGCGGCGGCCGGTATGGTTAGTCTGATTTCCCCTGATCACCTGCGGGCAGCTTCTCGATAGGCACGCGGCGACTGGCCGCAGCGCTTCTTAAAGACACGATTGAACTGCGAGAGTGACTGAAAACCGGCCGCAAAAGCGATCTCACTGATGCGTGCGTCGGAGTCTGCGAGAAGCTTGCGCGCCTTCTCCACCCGCGCCCGCGCAATGTAGCTGACAAAGTTCTCGCCCGTCACTTCCTTGAACCTTTCGCTCAGATAACTCCGATTTACCCGCACCGCCCGCGCCACCTCAGTGAGGGAAATTCGCTCCTCGAGATTTTCCCGAATGAACTTGCGCGCTTTCCAGACTTCGATCGGCTCGGCGCGATGGCTGTTGCCGTCGAGCGAAGTGCCTTGCCTCGCCGGCTGCGGATTCATACCTAACGAAAGCAAGGAATGCCGAGTAACTCTCGTCCTGGGTTGTGAAAAGCTGTGCTAATCTTGTCCCTCGTGCGGGAGCGGGCGCTCCGCAGCGCAACTTTCGACATCCGACAGTCACGCGGCCGGGCGTGCCCATCGCG
>JAICXG010000234.1 GCA_025980625.1 Chthoniobacterales bacterium | reverse complement strand
GGCGATGACAGTTTTCCTCTACACCTTTGCCGAGCGCGAGAAGCTCTACAATTTGTTTGAGCTCCTCACCGGCGCTCGCTTCACCACTTCCTACACCCGCGTCGGCGGACAAATTCGCGATCTGCCGCCAACCTTCATCCCACAGCTCGAAGCATTTCTCGATGGAATTATCCCGCAACTCGACGAGATCGATCGGCTCCTCACGCGCAATCGAATTTTCGTGGATCGCACGCGCGATATCGGCGTGATCCCGAAGGAGCGCGCGATCGCCTACGCGCTTTCCGGGCCGAACCTGCGCGGGAGCGGGATTGAGCACGATGTGCGGCGGAAAAATCCGTATCTCGACTACGAACAATACGACTTCGAAATTCCGGTCGGGAGCGTGGGCGATTGCTACGACCGCTATCTCATACGGATCGAGGAGATGCGACAGAGTGTGCGCATCCTGCGCCAGGTGATCGAGAAACTGCCGGGCGGTCCGATTAACGTCGCCGATTGGAAAAACACGCTCCCGCCCAAGTCGCGCGTGATGACGAAAATGGAGGAGCTAATCCATCATTTCATCGTCGTGACGGAAGGTCTCGATGCGCCGCCGGGGGAGATTTATTTCGGCGCCGAAAACCCGAAGGGTGAGCTCGGTTTCTACATCAACAGCAAAGGCGGCGGCGTGCCGCATCGGTTAAAGATTCGAGCGCCCTCCTTCGTTAACCTGAGCATCCTGCCCGAGCTGTTGCCCGGTGCAATGATGAGCGACGTAGTTGCGATCCTCGGCAGTCTCGACTTTGTGATGGGAGAATGCGACAGATGAAAGGTTAAGAGCTGGCCAGCGAATAGAGTTGTGACTATGAGAATAATATCCCGTTACTCGGCCATTTTGGTTACCGCACTCCTTCTCGTCCTCGAGTTGAGCGCCTGTAGCCGCAACCTCTCCGGCTCGAAACTCACGCTCGCAAATTATGACCAGGTCACTTTGGGTATGTCGAAAGCGCAGGTTGAAAATATTCTCGGGCCACCCACAACCGCAGAGACGAAAGACATGTTGATATTTAAGAAGACTACTTACCGCTACGAGCACGGAAAGAAGTTCGCCACCGTCACCTTTAAGAACGACGAAGTGGATAGCAAAGACACGAACCTGGGACGCGAACCCTAGTCAGATGCTGGGCCCGAAATGGGGGAAATCCGAATGGCGAAAAACGAAGGAAAGTCATGAAAGCAGTCTTTCGTTCACGATTCGCAATCCTTCTCCTGACCGTTCTTTTCTGCTTGAGCGCGTGCGGTGGCAAACGCCTGACGAAAGCGAATGTCGACGAGGTCACGAAAGGAATGAGCCGCAAACAGGTTGAGTCGATCCTTGGTCCTCCTACTTCGGTCGATAGCATCGACCTGCTCGTGACGAAAAAGGTCACCTACACCTACAAGCAGCGCGACGAGTTAGTCACGATCGTCTTTTTCAACGACTCGGTCTCGTCGAAAGAAAGCAACCTACGCGACTAGTGCACTGTAATAAAGAAATCGGGCTCAGTCACTGTTACACTTCACGAACCGTCATCCGTGGAACCGACGATGACGAATAAGGTTCCGGCCGAACTGGAGCGGAAAATGGACGAGGCGATCGGCCATTACCCGGCCGAGCACAAGCGCAGTGCCTCGATGCCGCTGCTCCATCTCTGGCAGGAACATTTCGGCTTTATCAGCGATGAAGCCATGACTTGGATCGCGGCCAAGCTCGGGCTTGAACCGATTAACATTCTCGAGCTTGTCACTTTTTATCCGATGTATCGGCAAGAGCCGGCGGGCCGAAAACACATTCGGGTTTGCCGCACCCTTAGTTGCGCGATGGCTGGCGCCTATCAATTGCGAGAGAAGCTCGCCAGACTAACGAATATTCCGCTCGAACACGAGGGCGGGATGCACGCTCCCATGTTCGTTAGTCGGGACGGTGAGTACAGCATCGAGTTTGTCGAATGTCTCGCCAGCTGCGGCACCGCGCCAGTCTGCATGGTCGATGACAACCTATTCGAACGGGTCGAGCCGGCCACGGTTTCGGCTCTTCCAACGATTCAGGATTCACGATTCACGATTCACGCGCGGCCGCCTCACCCGCTCGAGCGACGCCTCATTTTCCAGAACATCGGGCGCGAAGGTTACACGACCGACATTGACTGTTACCTGCGGCATGGCGGTTATGAGCAGCTCAAGGCTGCAATCAAGATGTCGCGTGCCGAGATTGTGAACGAAGTGAAAAGCTCCGGCCTGCGCGGGCGCGGCGGGGCCGGTTTTCCCTGCGGCGTGAAGTGGAGTTTCATCAAGCCGGATGAGAAGAAACCAGTCTATCTCATTTGTAACGCCGATGAATCGGAGCCGGGCACATTCAAGGATCGGTATATCATTCACCAGGATCCGCATCAGTTACTCGAAGGAATGCTGATCAGTTGCTGGGCGCTCAATGTGCAGACCGCTTATATCTACATTCGCGGCGAATTTCCCGAGGGGGCGAAAATCCTTGCGCGCGCGATCGAAGAAGCCCGCGCCCACAATTTGTTAGGCGAGAACATTCTCGGCACCGGATTCAACCTCGAGTTTTACATTCATCGCGGCGCCGGGGCTTACATCTGCGGCGAAGAAACGGGGCTGATCGAATCGCTCGAAGGCAAGCGCGCCTACCCACGGATCAAGCCGCCTTATTTCCCGGCCGTGCTCGGCCTCTACATGTGCCCGACGATCGTGAATAACGTCGAAACCCTTTGCCATGTGAAGCACATCATCGCGATGGGCGGCGGCGAATATGCCCGGATTGGACGGCCGAACAATACCGGGACGCGGATCGTTTGCGTGAGCGGCGATGTCGTTAGGCCGGGTTACTTTGAGATCGAAGTTGGGGCAGTTACAATGGGTCAGTTGATCCATGGGATGGCGGGCGGGCTGAAACCCGGGCGCACGATCAAAGCGGTTATCCCGGGCGGCAGCTCGGCCAAGGTGTTACGCGCGACTGACCGTTTTAAACTCAAGGACCGGGAAGTTTCACTCGATGAGATCCCGCTCGATTTCGATTCCCTGGCCGCCGCCGGATCCATGGCCGGCTCGGGCGGTGTGATCGTGCTCGATGATTCGCGGGACATGGTCTGGGCCTTAAATAACATCAATGAGTTCTACGCCCACGAGAGCTGCGGCCAGTGCACTCCATGCCGCGAAGGCGCGCTTTGGATGAAGAAGATCACAGAGCGGATGTTGTTAGGCGGCGGTGTCGTGCAGGACCCGGCGACTTTGAAAAATGTGGCCGACAACATTGCCGGTCGCACGATCTGCGCTTTCGGCGAAGCGTGCGCCTGGCCGACGCAAAGTTTCGTGGAAAAATTCCCGGACGAATTCGCGGCCAAAGCACAAAAGCCGGTCCCGCCGCCACTCCCACCCGAGTACACGCCGGAAGAACTAATCGCCGAAAAAGAGATCGCCACCGTCTCCCTCGCCCACGATCCCGGCTGGGATAAAGCCGGCGCTGCCGGAACGGTATGAATATCTCTGAGGAAAGCAGGAACGCAGGAAAGGAATTAAGGCACGGAGGCATTACGCAAGAGGTGATTGCCGCCGCGATCGCTGTGCACCGCCAACTGGGGCCCGGATTCATCGAATCCATATACGAGCAGGCGCTGGCCGTGGAGTTTGCGCTCCAGGGAATCGCGTTCGTTAGGCAAAAACCAATCCCGCTCTTCTATCGCGACCACCAGATTGGCGAGCACCGCCTTGACTTTCTCGTCGAGGACAAAATCATCGTTGAGCTCAAGGCAGTCGAACGCCTTGAGAATGTCCACTTCGCGATCGTCCGCAGTTATCTGAAAGCGGCGAGCCTTTCCGACGGCCTCATTCTGAACTTTTCTTCGATGCCTTTAACCGTGAACCGCGTCCGCCGCGAGCGCGGCTTTGAGCCGCCCGATCTTCAATCCTAACAACTTCCTGTTTTCCTGCTTTCCTTAGCTATGCCCGATCCGATCGCAATGGTGAACGTCCAAATCGACGGCGACTTGACTCTGAATTTTTCCGCGGTGCCATTAACGGTGAACCGCGTCCGCCGCGAGCGAAAATGGGACAAACCCGATCTTCACCTTTGAAAAAAACTTCCTGCTTTCCTGCTTTCCTTAGCTATGCCTGATCCGAATCCGACGCTGGTGAACGTCCAGATCAACGGTGTCTGGCATCAGTTCCCCAAAGGCACGCGCCTGATCGAGGCGTGTGAGCAGGCGGGCCATTTCGTGCCGCGCTATTGCTACCACAAGAAGCTCACCTCCCCCGGTAATTGCCGGATGTGCCTGATCGAAATGGGCATGCCAAAGATGGGCCCCGATCGCAAACCGGTGATCGGCGCAGATGGCCATCCGCAGATCAACTGGATGCCGCGTCCGCAGATTTGTTGCGCGACCGATGTTTCGGAAGGCCAGGGCGTGCGCACCAATTCACCGCTCGTCGAAGAATGCCGGCGCGGCGTG
>JAICXG010000157.1 GCA_025980625.1 Chthoniobacterales bacterium | reverse complement strand
CCATCGCGAAAGCTTTGGTTGCGCTTAGGCTCTCAAAGAGGGTGAACTGCGCGCCATTCGAAACCGGCGCCCCGGGTTCCAGATTCTCCGGCAGGCCAAAGGTGACGCCGCCGACGAGGAGCGATTCGAGCGTGCCGGTCTGCACTTCCAAACCGTTCGAGCCCAGCTTTACGTCGATCCCGCTCGTGTTCCAAAATTTCGTGTTCTTGTGCACGAGCGGCGCGAAGCTCTGTGAAATGAAGGCACGGAACTCGATCTTCCCGCTCTCGGGATGAAATTCGCGGCTCTCGATTTTGCCCGCACTCAAGCCCTTGTAAAAAATCCCCGCACCCGGGCCGAGGCCGCCCGATTCGTCGCTAAAGAGCGTGATGTGCAACCCGGGAACACCGGCCGGCGTGACCGGCGGTTGCTCGAGTCCGACAAATTCTCTCCGCGGCTGATGGGCAAGTCCCGGCTCGAGCGCGATGTAGTTACCGGAAAAAAGCGTGCTTAGACCTGAGATGAGACTGGCGCCGCCATAACGCGGGCGGACGACCCAGATCTTGGTGTCCTTCACGAGGAGGGGCGTCGCTTCGCTCGTCATCTGCATCGTCACGAGAACACCGCGCAGATCTTTCGTTAGGCGAACTTTTTCAACCGTTCCGATGTTCACGCTCCGGCACAGCACCGGCGTCTTGCCGGCGACGATTCCCTCCGCCGTCTCAAACTGCACCGTGACGTCCGGCCCGCGGGCGGAATAATATTGCCAGGCCAGCCAGAGCCCGAAGAGGAGGGCGACGATGGGCAGGATCCAAACGGCCGAGAAACGCGAGGTGCGTCGCACCACCGGCTCGAGCGGTTGATCTTCTTCGGCTTGAGTTTCCGCCATCGTTAGTCGTTAGGCTTCGATTCCGCACGCCCGGCTGCGTCCCAGATAAGACGTGGATCGAAGCTAGTCGCCGCGAGCATGGTCAATATCACGACCCCGGCAAAGGAGATTGCGGCCGCTCCGGGATGGATCGAAAGAGCCGAGCCCAGTTGCACCACCGCCACGAGGATGGCGACGACAAAGACATCCGTCATTGACCAGCGCCCGATGAATTCCGTCACCCGATAAATCCGGGTCATGCCGAACGGCCGGCGCCCGGTGCGCGCGGCGAGGGAGAGCGAGACGATCGCGATAATCTTGAGCACCGGGATTACGACGCTGGCGCTGAAGATGATGATCGCGACCAAATAATCTCTCTGCTGCCAGAACTGAACGACACCGCCGAGAATGGTGTTCTGTTTATCGCCTGTCACCGAGGTGATCTTGAGGATCGGGAGAAGATTCGCCGGAAAATAGAGAATGAGAGCGGCGATTGTCAGCGCCCAGGTGCGCTGCAGGCTTTCACTACCACGCAAGTGCAGGCGACTCCGACAGCGCGGGCAACGCACGTTCCGGACAGGCGAGACGAGCTCGCAGACGTGGCAGAGAGCGAGCCCGTGGCGAGCGGCGGAATGTGGCGCGAACGCTCTCATTCTCTTGCCTTTTCCAATCTGTCCCACAGTTCCCGGGGATGAATTGAAACCAGCGCCGAAGTGAGACAAAGAATGAGCGCGACAAATGCCCAGAAGGAGATGCCGAGGGT
Organism: Chthoniobacterales bacterium; assembly: GCA_025980625.1. GTDB lineage: Bacteria > Verrucomicrobiota > Verrucomicrobiia > Chthoniobacterales > UBA10450 > JAICXG01. The sequence continues at coordinate 5,056 of JAICXG010000157.1, read as the reverse complement.
AAGGGTGGCGAGCTTCCCGAGCTTGAGCAGACTAACGAGGGTCGCGAGGAGAAAAACCTCGAGCATATTCCAGCGCCGCGCCCAGAAAACCGCCCGGCAGATTTCGATCGCGCCGGGGAGACGCCGGTTCCAGAAAAGCGGGAGAATAAGATAAAGCAAACCGCCGATGAGCAGCGTCGGAGCGAGCAGGATGAAAAGCGAAACCGCGCCGGCAAGCGAGACGTAGCCCTGGTCCTCCAGTCCAGCGACACTCTGCCAAAGGAGCATCTGGCTTTCGCGATAACCGGCGCGCAAAGTCAAAAAGGGAAACCAATTTGCGACGACCAGGAGGATAGCCGAAGCGGCGGCAAAGGCGGCGGTGCGGTTCAGCGAATCGGGCTGGTAGACTTGGAGCGTCGCGGTGCAGCGGGGACAGAGCGCCTTTTGCCCTTCGTGGAGAGCCAGCATTTGGACAAGCGCATCGCAATCCGGACAGGCAAGCGAACGATCCGAAGCCAAGGGATGCACAGGGACGCTTAGCCTTTCGCAGCGGCGAGCGCAAAATCTCTGCCGCGGGATTGATTGCGTCGCATCTGCGCCGCGCTAGCCTCACCCGCATGCCGACAGCTGCGCCGCGTGTTTTCACTCTCGGTCATTCTCCCGACCCGGACGACGCCTTCATGTTTTACGCGATGGCCGAGCACAAGATCGATCTGCGCGGTTATGAATTCGCACATCGGCTCGAAGACATCCAGACGCTCAACGAACGCGCCATGCGCGGCGAGCTCGATATCTCGGCCGTCTCCATTCACGCCTACGCTTATGTGCGCGATCGTTATGCGCTGCTCTCCTGCGGAGCGAGCATGGGCGACGGCTACGGGCCGATGCTGGTCACGCTCGATCCGGCCGCGCCGACGGCGGATTCGCCTAACGAACTACGGGATTGGTTGCGCGGCCGGCTCATCGCCGTGCCCGGCATAATGACCAGCGCCTTTCTCGCTCTTCAGCTTTATCTCGGCGAATTCGAACACGTCGTCGTGCCGTTCGATGAAATCTTCGCAGCGGTCAAACGTGGTCGCACGGCCGCCGGCCTGATTATTCACGAAGGCCAGCTCACTTACGCTTCCGCCGGTTTTCGCAAGCTCGTCGATCTCGGCGAATGGTGGAAAACCACGACTGACTTGCCGTTGCCGTTAGGCGGAAATGTTCTGCGGAAGGACTTCCCGCCGGAGGTGCGGCGCGATCTCGCAGCCATCATCCGCGAAAGCATCGATTACGGGCTCGCCCACCGCGACGCCGCCGTGCGCCATTCGCTCCCCTATGCGCGCGAGATGGACGCCGTCCTCGCCGGCAGGTTCATCGGCATGTATGTGAACGATTACACGCGCGACTATGGCGAAACCGGACGGCGCGCGATCCGCGAATTTCTCCGTGCCGGCAGTGAGCGCGGACTGGTGCCAGCCACTGGCGAGATCGAATTCGTCAGCAGTTAATCTACGGGTTCTGCTTCGGCGGCGGATGGATCGTCTCCTGCACGAAGTCCCGCACGCGTTGGAATTCCTTTTGAAAGCCAGGGATGAAATCATGCGGCCCGTATTCGAACAGGACAACGAAGCTGAAGGTGAAAAAGACAAACAGCAGAAACCAGAAAAGAGTGCGCAGCAGAGCCACGGGCGGAGGTTAATTGATCAATTTCAAGCGGTCAATGCGCCCGCGCCCTCGCTGTAAAAATTCCTCCCCGCCCGCGCGTATTCGCCATTGCCCGTGGCTCGTGCTTCGGTAGCGCCATGCAAGTGCCGCTCCTCGATTTGAGCGAACAATATCGCCGCCTCGCCGGGCCCATCCGCGACGAAATCGAGGAAATTCTCCGCACCCAGAATTTCATCCTCGGACCGAAGGTGGAAGAATTCGAGTGCGCGCTGGCGGACTACTGCGGGGCGAAACACGCAGTCGGCGTCTCCTCCGGGACCGACGCGCTCCTCGACATCCTGATGGCGCTGGAACTTGGCCCTAACGACGCCGTCATCACGACCGCCTACACTTTTTTTGCCACCGCCGGCTGCATCGTACGAGTCGGGGCGACGCCGCTCTTCGTCGACATCGATGCCGTCACGTTCAACATTTCACCCGATGCGATCGCCAACTTTCTCCGCCGCTGCGAACGTAACGCCGAAGGCCGAGTGGTCGATCCTGCCGGGCGCGTCGTTAGGGCGATCATCCCCGTGCATCTCTTCGGACTCTGTTGCGACATGGATGCGATCAATGCCCTGGCCGAATTGTATCAATTGCAGGTGATCGAAGACGCCGCCCAAGCCATCGGCGCCGAGTATCCGGCGGCCGACGGCCGCACCCATCGGGCCGGGACAATGAGCCTGGCCGGTTCGCTCAGCTTTTATCCATCGAAAAATCTGGGCGCGGCGGGCGACGCCGGAGCCGTCCTCTGTAACGACGGCGCTTTGGCCGGACGGTTGCGGATTTATCGGCAGCACGGAATGGAGCCGCGCTATTACCACCACCTGGTCGGCGGAAACTTCCGGCTCGACGCGATCCAGGCCGCGATCCTCAAGGTGAAACTGCCGCATCTCGACGACTGGTCGGCGGCGCGCCGGCGGGTGGCGGATTTTTATCGAGAGCAATTCGAAGCCTGCGGCCTAACGAGCAAGGTAACGCTCCCGGCCGAGCCCTATCGCGGTCGCGGCCTAACGAATCACCACATCTATCACCAGTATGTCATCCGCGCGCCCGAGCGCGACGCGCTGCAAAAGCATCTCGCGGCCCGCGGCATCGGCACCGCGATTTATTATCCACTCGGTTTGCATGAGCAGGAATGCTTTGCCGGCCTCGGCTACCACGCGGGCGATCTGCCCGAGACCGAGCGGGCGGCGCGCGAATCGCTCGCCCTGCCGATCTATCCCGAGTTGCGGCCCGAGATGCAGTCTGCCGTCGTCGCTGCGATGGCCGATTTCTTCGCGAAATGAGCGCCCCATTAAAATTTGTCCATGAGTTCGTCCCCGGCACATCCGAGCGCACCCTGCTTTTGTTGCACGGTACCGGCGGCGACGAACATGATCTGTTGCCGTTAGGCCGGGAGATCGACCCGGGAGCGGCGTTGCTCAGCCCGCGCGGCCAGGTGATCGAGAATGGCCAGGCGCGCTTTTTTCGGCGGCTCGCGCAAGGAGTTTTCGACGTCGAGGATTTGAAGCGGAGAACCGATGCGCTGGCCGATTTTATCCTCGACGCGGCGGAGCGATATCGGTTCGATCTCGCGCAGTTGGTCGCGGTCGGTTACTCCAACGGCGCCAATATCACTTCGAGCATGCTTTTGCGGCGGCCAACACTTTTGCGTTCGGCGGTGTTGTTGCGCCCGATGGTCCCGTTCGAGCCGATCAGTCCGCCCGATTTGACCGGCGTGCGGGTTTGGATCGGCGGCGGCAAGGAAGACATGATCATCCCGCGCGAAAATACGGAACGGCTCGCCGCGATTCTAAGCGCTGCCGGCGCGGAGGTGACGGCGCACTTTTTCGATGGAGGCCATGCCCTAACGAGTGTCGAGCTCGTCCTCGTGCAACGCTGGCTCAGGGCAACTCCGCCGGCGGCCTGAGCGTCGCTTCCTCGAGCGCATCGCGGTCCCATCTGCCCAAGGTTGAAGCGGCGTCGTAGACGCTTTGCGCGAAGGCGAGAAGCGCATCGTCAGGCGAGGGCGCGGTTCGCACCGCATCGTACGGAAGAGTGAACTCGCGCAGCGGAGCGTAGTAACTGGCTTCCGCCGGCTGCACTTTGGCCGCGGCAAATCCCGCCGGTTCCGGATAGGCATAGGAATAATAAATCGGCGTGGGACTGGCCGCGCTGCCTGGCCAAAAGCCGACGCTGCTCACTTCTTGTGCATAGGCTTCCCGTGTCACCGCATCGGGCAAATGCGGAATGCCGCCGGGATGCGGCGGCGCTGCGCGCCCGGAAAACCGCGTCACGGCAAGATCGAAACTTCCCCAAAAAAAATGCACCGGACTGCATTTGCCGCAGAAACGGGAGCGGAATTTTGTCAGGACGCGATCCGATTGCAGCAGGACGCGCCAGAAGCGGTTGGCGTGGACGGCGTCATAGGCGCGGTGGGTTTCATCCTGGTCGAAGGGAATCGGCTCAGCGATCTCGTTAGGCGTAAGATTGATGCTCACCGGCAGCGCCAATTCGTTCAGCGCCTCCATTACTTCATGGTAAAAATTGGCGACCGTCTGCGGACGGAGCGGCAGGACCCGCACCCCGCCATCGCTTTTCAGGACGCGCAACTCGTGGCTAATAAAATCGAAGCGGATCTCGAAGCTATCGAAGCCGTGCGGGATCGGCGAAGTCGTCAGGCCGCGCGCGCTGAGATAAAGCGTGACGTGCCACGAGTGGTTGATCCAGGGAGTGAGCGCGAGGCGCACCTTGCCCACGACCTGCATCCACATGTGGAGCGTCTCGGCCGTGGCCTGCCATTCCGCGAAGGGAAGCGGAGGCCAGAACAGTTCCCGATCGCCCTCAGCGAGAGGCGGCAAGGCGGGTGGCGTGTTCATCGTCGGCGAGACGATAGCGCAGATGCAAAACAGTTGCGACTGCGCGCGAGTGCGCCTATATCAGACGCTCGCGCATTCCGCGGAGGGGGTAGGTACCGAAGTGGCCAAACGGGGCGGACTGTAAATCCGCTGGCTTACGCCTTCGCTGGTTCGAATCCAGCCCTGCCCACCATTCCTTCTCGCAACTCGCATAGCTAGGACCTTGACACCGTCCGCCTCAGCACATGAAGTGGAACAAACCGCCGACCGCTTCGGTTTGCGCCAGTCAGTTGTAAAGCTCGACCCCGGCCCTGATTACTTATGCATGTCTCCGCTTGCTACGCCTCGGCATGGCTGCACGACGCGGAGGCAGCCAGGATCTCGCCAGCCAAATGGAGAGCACGGCTGGTATAAGTCGCACCGTGAGCGCCTATCGCGCTTTGACTCTCGCCGTGGCGGTCCCGCCGAGATTGCTTGTGACGGTAATCTTTTGCGGGTTGGTGAGCACGTTACTAAACTTGGCGGTGTAAGTGCCGCCGCCTTTGTTT
>JAICXG010000102.1 GCA_025980625.1 Chthoniobacterales bacterium | reverse complement strand
GGCGTTTTCGCGCCCGCCATGTGGAAGATTTTTTCGCGCATGATCGTGCCGTGGAGATCGTCGACCCCATAAGCGAGCGCCACTTGGGAGAGCGACAGCCCGAGGCTGACCCAGTAGGCGGTGATGTGCTCGATGTTGTCGAGGTAAATGCGGCTCACGGCAAGATTGCGCAGTTGCTCGAAAGCGGTCGCGCGCGGGATATGCCCAAGAATGGTTGTCGCCGGCTCGAAGGCGAACGGTATGAATCCGGTGAAGCCACCAGTCTCGTCCTGGAGCTCACGCAATTGCCGCAAGTGATCGACCCGTTGCTCGTTCGTCTCGATGTGGCCGTAAAGCATCGTGCAGGTGCTGCGGCCACCCATCTGGTGCCAGATGCGATGCACGTCGAGCCATTCCGCCGCCGTTTCTTTGCCCCGGCAAAGTTGGTCACGCACACCCGGATCAAAAATCTCCGCGCCTCCGCCGGTGAGTGAATTCAATCCGGCTTCGCGGAGCATGCCTAACGTTTCCGCGATTGGTTTTTTGAAAATTCGGCGGGCGAGATGGCGAATCTCAATCGCGGTGAAAGCCTTGATCTGGAGCTGCGGAGCGAGCGCGCGGAGACGGCGGAGCAATTCCAAGTACCATTCCTTGCCTAACGACGGATGCAAACCGCCGACCATGTGGACCTCGGTGATCCCGCTGCCGAGCGCTTCCTCGACCGCGGCGCTGATCTCGTCGATCGAATGTTCGAAGGCATGCGCATCGGATTTCCTGGCGGCGAAGGCACAGAACTGGCAGGAGAGAATGCAGACGTTCGAGTAATTGATGTAGCGATTGAGAATGTAGGTGGCGACATTGCCATTCTTGCGGTCTCGCACCGCGCTCGCCATCGCGCCGAGGGCATTGAGATCGTTCGAGCGATAAAGGGTGAGCGCGTCGTGATCGCTGATGCGCTGGTCGCGCGCGATTTTTTCGGCGATCGGCTGGAGCGTGGCTGGGATAAGCGAAAGTCTCATGCGGAATCTTGCGTTTCCTGCGGGGAAACTTGGGCGGCTAATCATGCACGGCGGCGCGCGGCGGTGCAACTAAAAGCACGGCGAGAAAAATCCTAGGGCGGACCCGATACCAGCCCAACCCCCCCCGCCAACCGACAGCAAATTCTCTCTATTCGTCGCGCTCTTTCGCCGTGCTCATGAAGCGCATCCTGGCGGGCGCCGGCGCAATGCCGGGCTTGGGATAATCGGTCGCGAGCTGGCGTTCGGCAGTCGGAACAAGACGGACAGCGCCGCGGGCGTTATTCCGCCAACCGTTGGGATCGGCAAATTCTTCGCCGCTGTAGTGCAACCCGGAGACCTGATCTTCCAGCCCGGTGCCGTAGCGTTGCTCGAGAATCGTCGGCGTGACAAAGACGAGCAGGTTGCGCTTGGTGCGAGCGTTCAGGTGTTCCTGAAAAAGATAACCAAGAACCGGAATGTCGCCCATCACCGGCACCTTGGAACGGCCCTTGTTCACTTCATCCTGGACCAGGCCGCCGATTGCCAGAGTGTTGCCGCTCCGGATCAGCACGTTCGACTCGAGTGAGCGGGTATCGATGATCGGGCTGGCCACGGTCGCGCCGGCAAAGGTGAAGGTCGCATCCGCCACCTTATTGCTGATCTCCGGCTTCACGGCCAGGGTGATGAAGTCATCCTTGTTGACCGACGGCCTAACGACAAGTTTGTTGCCGAACTTCTTATCCAGAAATCCTCCGAAAACCGCGGTCGCGGTCTGCTCGTTGAAGTTGAGCTGCGGGACGGGCTGGTTACGAGTGATCTCGATTGTCGCCTGCTGATTGTCGGCCGTGACCACGCGCGGATTGGCGAGAAACTCTGCGTCGGAATCTTCATTCAACAACCGCAGCGTCGCGGAGAATTGCGGGACCGAAAGAATCGCGAACTGGCTCGCAGGAACATTCGCGAGGTGGCTAAGATTGCCCAGTAGATTGTTGTTTTCTGTGTTGCCCACCGCCAGCCCATTGGTCGGAATGTTTTGCCCCGGCTGCGGTGCGGCAGGATTAAGACCACCGTAGGCAAAAGTCTGCGGACTGGTCGAGCTGCCGACGACGCCGCCCCAGTTGATCCCATAGCTCTGTCTCGGATTTGCGGTCACTTCCACAAGGCGCGCTTCGATCATGACCTGCTTGGTAGGCCGGTCGATTTGCGCCAGCATCTTACGAATGTTGTCGATGTTGCTGCGTGTCTCCCGGAAGAAAATTGTGTTCGTGCGCTCGTCGACCTGGGGCGGTTGTTTGCTTGCCAACTGCGTCCCAACCAAGGGCGCGACTTCTTTGGCCCGCGCATAACTGAATTGGTAGCTCCCGCTTTCTGTCGGCTCGGCGGTCCGTTCGGCCGCCGTCTTGATGTAGTAGACGTCGTCGATCTTATCCATCACCAGGTCCTTGGCCTTGACGATGATCCCGATCGCCTGCAGCGCGGTCACATCTTCGAGTCGCATTGTGACTGTGCCGGTAACGGCATCGCTCACCACTAAATTAATCTTGGACTGGCGGGCGAGAAGACGCAGCACCTGGCCGATATCGTCGCCTTGGAATTCGCGGACGCCGGCTCCGCCACCCTCAATGACAGTAGCCTCCGCGCTGCGGGGACTGGGCTGCGCGCTCGACTGATTCGCGGTTGTCGCAGGATTACTCTGGACCTGGACGAGTTGGGGCTTTGGGGCGGGCGCAGCCTGGACCAGTGTGATCGGCGTCGCGCTGGCGTGCGGCACGGGTTTCGACGTCACGGTAGTTTCCTGCTGCGCGAGAGAGACGGAGGCCGCGGCAAGCACGGCGGCGAGCGCGCAGCGTAATGGATTTGTGGACTTCGAGATCATGTGTTGTGGCAGGGCTTTGTTCGCCTGCAGGTGAGGTAAAAGCAGGAACCAGACCAGCCCTTTGCCACTTTCTGAAGAGCACGGCGAAACGGGGGGAGGCCGCCGTCGTTAGGCAAAGGAATGGCCTAACGAAATCACAAGCTTAAGGCACATTGGAGGGGCGGGCGCTGTTCCGTCCGCATTCGTTAGGCAACAGAGCCAAACGACACGGCGACCGTTCTCTCCCGGACGTTATTCACCCGGCTTGCTGCTGCCGACGACACGCCCGTGCACGCGCTTTATCCCGCGATGGTGGGTGAGCGGATGGACCCGCCCGTCACTTCCGCGAAAAAACGCGCTGAGGAGCCAGCTCACAAAGCTGATCAGGATCGCGCCCCAAAAGGCGCTCCCGAAACTCTCGACATGGAAGCCCAGCACAATGTCATTCACGAGCAAGAGCATGAGGCCGTTCACGACAAAAATAAAAAGCCCGAGCGTGAGAATGATGAGCGGCGCGGCAAGCAGGAGAAGGACGGGCCGGAGGAATGCGTTGAGGATTCCAAGCAGGAGCGCCGCGCCAATCAACGAGCCCGCACCGTCGTAGCGAATGCCGTGAATGAGCCAGGCCGCAACGACCACCGCAATTGTTGTGATCGCCCAGCGAAAAAGAAAATGCCTCATGCCGCGTTAGGTCAGAGGCGGGTTGTGCTCCGGTCGATTTCCGCTTGCGCCCCTTTTCTCTGCGCGTACAGGCTTGCCGACATAAGGAAAAAGTAAATGGCCAAAGTTCCAAAAAAATCCAAAGAGCCAGCGCCCCCGGCGAGCGCCCCGGCCGACCCCGTAGCAATATCGCAAACCGGTAATGGCGCCGCTAAAGCGCCGACATCCACGTCACCCAAAGGCGCGACTGCGAAGGCCGCGAAATCGAAGGCGGTGGCAAAGGCCCGCGGAGCCAGCGGCGGCAAGAGCTCGATGCCGCGAAAATCACGCGCTGTCACCGCGCGCACCAAAGCCGCTGCGCGAGAAATTTCTGATGAGCAGATCCGGCTTCGCGCCTATTTCATTTCGCAGGAGCGTCTGCGCGACGGCCGCCCCGGCACTTCCTCTGATGATTGGCTGGAAGCGCGCCGGCAGCTCGAAGCGGAAGCAAGCAGACGCGCCTAACCCTCAGCGCCCAGGCTGGCCGAGATCTGCGGGACGCATTCCCGCACCTTTTCCAGCAGGCGATTGATCGTGAATGGCTTCGGCAGAAACCCGAGGACGCGTGTTTCCCTGAGCAGCTCCTGCGCGCGCTCGTCTCTGCCCTGACCCGAGACGAGCAGGAGCGGCGGCATTCGGCGCGGCGGGCTGACGTTTTCGTAGGCCTTGGAGATAAGGAGAAAAAGCAGGGTGCCGTCGATCATCGGCATGGAAAAATCAAAGATCATGAGATCGTAATTCTTCTTCAGCGCGAGCTCGAAGGCGTATTCCGGTTTGGGCGAACTATCGACCTCCCACTGCAGGAAATTCTGCAGCGCTTCCCGGATAATCCGGAGCACTGCGGGATCATCGTCGACAACCAGGACGCGTTTCGTTTGGGTTCCAGCCATCTCGGAGGCTTGCGGGAAAATACGAGCCGATTCAAGCTTTAGTTTCCATGACAGAGTTGCCGGAAAAACACCTTGTCGCCGCGCTGCGCGAACGTCTCCAGATCATCGGAGACGAAGCAAGCCGGCGCGACCCGGAGCGACATCTCGCGCGGCTCCAGGCAGTTTCGAAAAGGATCGACGCTCTGGCCAAATCGCTTCCGCAACCAATCGACCCCCGGCTGGCGCACTACCTCGCTCGTTGCAGTTACGACAAGGCGCTCGAGGTGCTCGAGGGTCGCGCGAGTCGATAGCCTGCCTAACGAACCGCTCTTACCTTGAATACAGCTCGACGATCAATTGTTCGTTGACGATCGGCTGCATCTCTTCCCGCGACGGAATGTGCGCGACTTTGCCCTTGAGCGCATCGCGATCGACCGTCAGCCAATCGGGCACTGGCGCGATCTGCGTCAGTTCAAGGTTGCGGAGCGCGAGCTGGCGCGATTTCGGCCGGTCCTTAACCGCGATCTCATCGCCCGCTTTCACATTGAAGGACGAAATGTTGACGTTCCGGCCGTTGACCTGGACGTGACCATGCGACACGAGCTGCCGCGCCGCCGCCCGCGTGTTTGCGAGACCGAGGCGGTATACGACGTTATCGAGCCGGGTTTCGAGTAACTGCAGCAACGTCTCGCCAGTGACGCCACGTCGCTGGAGCGCGACTTCAAAAATCCGGCGGAATTGCTTTTCCATCAGGCCGTATTGGAAACGGAGCTTCTGCTTTTCGCCAAGCGCGATCGCGTAATCAGATTGCTTCCGCCGCGAGCCCTTCGGGCCATGCATCCCGGGCGGATAATTTTTCCGTTCGAGCGATTTCGAAGGTCCGAAAAGTGGGACGCCGTAGCGGCGCGCGATCTTGGTTTTGGGTCCGGTGTATCTGGCCATGGGCGAGCGTGAATCGTGAATCGTTAAATCGTGAAGCGGATCAGACGCGGCGTTGTTTCGGAGGACGGCAACCGTTGTGCGGCACCGGGGTGACATCGCGGATGATGGTAAGATCGAGCCCGATCGCCTGGAGCGCGCGCACCGCGGATTCGCGACCGGCTCCCGGTCCTTTGACGAGAACTTCGACCTCTTTGAGCCCGTGACCCATTGCCTGGCGCGACGCATCCTGTGCGACCATCTGCGCTGCGTAGGCCGTGCTCTTGCGCGAGCCTTTGAATCCAACTTTGCCGGCGCTCGACCAGCCGATCACGTTGCCGTGTAGGTCGGTGATCGTGACAATCGTGTTGTTAAAGGTCGAGAGGACGTGCGCATAGCCAGATGTAACGTTCTTGCTCCCCTTCGCCTTGATGATTTTCGGTTTCTCGACCTCGTTCGGATCGAGCGACAGATTCTCCTTCGGCGCTTGAGCGGTTGGGGCGGCACTTTCGGCGGAGGCTTTCTTCGAAGTTTTCTTCGGCGTCTTTTTCGCTGCTGGCTTGCTCGGCGCGGTTTCGGCGCTCACCGGGGCCGCGATCGGCTGAGCGGCAGGTTCGTTCACCGCCGCTGGTTGCTCTTTAGGAGTGCTCGTCTGGTTCTGCGGCGTCTCAGTTGCGGGCACTTCCGCAGGAGTCTGGTTGTCGGATTCTTCTGCCATCGTTAGTCGTTAGGTTAAACCTTCCCTGCCTTGGCGTCTTTGTTGCGGATCACGCCCACGGTCTTGCGCGGGCCTTTGCGAGTGCGCGCGTTGGTCGAGGTGCGCTGGCCGCGCACGGGCAAGCCGCGGCGGTGTCGGATCCCGCGATAAGAATTGATTGCCTGCAGCCGTTTCAGATTACTCTGCACTTCCCGGCGGAGATCGCCTTCGATCAGGATCTTGTTGTTTGTGATCGTATGGACGATTTCGTTGATCTGCTGCGGGGTCAGGTCCTTAGCCCGCGTATTCGGGTCGATGTTCGTCTGTTCCAGCACCCGCTTCGCGGTCGTCGGGCCGACGCCATAAATGTAAGTGAGAGACGCTTCGATGCGTTTCTCGGCGGGAATCTCAACTCCTAGTAATCTCGGCATATTTTATTTCCGCTTTCCGCTTCCGTTTTTCTCCTAGCCCTGGCGCTGTTTATGGCGCGGGTTTTTGCTGCAGATCACGCGCACGACGTTCTTGCGCTTCACGATCTTGCACGCTTCACAAAGTCTTTTTACTGATGGTCGCACTTTCATGGTTCGCGAGACGAAAAACGCGGAGCTTCTTCTCCGCGTTCAGCGATGGCGAAACGTGATTCGCCCTTTCGTCAAATCGTAGGGGGAAATCTCTAGCATAACTTTGTCGCCTGGCAAGATGCGAATGAAGTGCATCCGCATTTTGCCCGAGATGTGGGCGAGAACGCGATGCCCGTTCGTCAACTCGACCCGGAACATCGTATTCGGGAGGAGCTCGACCACCGTCCCCTCTACCTCAATTGCGTCTTTGCGCGCCATGTCAGGATTTCGGGCTCCTCTTTGGTGATGAGAACCGTGTGTTCGAAATGAGCCGAGGGCAACCCATCAGCCGTGCAGACCGTCCAGCCATCATCGAGCAGCCGCACCCCGGCTCCGCCGAGATTGATCATTGGCTCGATCGCCAGTGTCATCCCGGGTTTCAGCCGCGGTCCGCTCCCGCGCTTGCCATAGTTAGGCACCTGCGGTTCCTCATGGAGTTTTCGGCCAACCCCGTGACCGACAAATTCCCTAACGACAGTGAAACGATTGCGCAGGGCTTCCGCTTCGATCGTCGAACAAATATCGCCCAGTCGCCGCCCGGGATTCGCCTGCTCGATCGCGAGCTGGAGCGCGCTTTGCGTCACAGTCAGCAATCGCTCGACCCGCTCGTCCACCATTCCCACCGGCACAGTCGCCGCCGTGTCGCCGACCCAGCCATCCTGCACCACGCCGATGTCGAGCTTGACGATGTCGCCGTACTGAATGCGTCGCTGGCTCCCGATGCCGTGAACGATCTCATCATTGATGGAGATGCAGATGTTGCCGGGAAAAACCCGATGCCCGAGCCGATAACCGAGAAAGGCACTGCGCACGCCGGCTTCGGCCATCAAGTCAGCTGCGGCCTGGTCAATCTCTTTCGTCGTGACGCCGGGACGAATCATGTCGCTCACCCGCTCGAGGACATCGCTCGCGGTCCGGCATGCAATCCGCATTTTCTCGATCTCTCGCGCCGATTTGATCGGGATCATTTGCGTTCTTCGATCAGCGCCGAGATGTCCGCGAAGACCGCTTCACGATCGCGGTTGCCATCGATCCGGTGCAAGGCGTCGCTTTCTTCATAAAAGGAAAGGAGCGGCTCGGTCTTACTTTTGAACTCGGCGAGACGGGTTTGCAGCACGCTCGCGTCGTCATCTTCACGCCGGATGAGCGGACCGTCGCAATACGGGCAGATGGATCGCTCGGCAAAACACGCACTCGTTAGGCTGGTCGTGAATCCGCAGCGGCGGCATTGCAGGCGCCCGGCGATCCGATCGCGCACCGTCTTTTCCGAAACATCGAGCCAGATCGCGAGGTCGAGTGTTTTTCCCTTTTTTTCCAGGAGCTCATTCAAACGCTCCGCCTGGCGCACGGTCCGCGGGAAGCCGTCGAAAACGAAGCCATCCTGGCCGTGCAAATTCAACCAATCCTCGATCAGCCTAACGATAATGTCGTCGGGCACAAGACCGCCCTGCTTCGAAATTTCGTCTGCTTCCAGGCCGAGCGGCGTCCCAAGGTCGCGCTCCCGGCGCAAAATCGTTCCCGGTGAAGTGACCGAGATGGCAAAATGTCGCGTGATCATCTCCGCCTGGGTTCCTTTACCGGAACCGGGTGCGCCGAGAAGAACGATGCGACTTTTCACCGCGTTCCGTAGAGGAAAATTGCGACTCCGCCGATCACCAGGACCGCGATCCCCACATAGAGCCACATCAGTGTGCCCTGCTGCGCGGCTTCGCCCCGGCTGTACGCAGCGCGATCGAACGCGCGGCCACGAATCCGGCCTTTGCGCAGGAACCCATCATAATGCCGCTGAATCAGGTGCGTCTCCACCTGCCGCATCGTATCGAGGATCACGCCGACGATGATGAGCAGACTGGTGCCACCGAAAAATTGCGCGGTGATGGTCGGCACGTGAAGCCCTTGGCTGAGCAGGCTCGGCAGAATCGCGATCAGGGTGAGGAAGATCGCACCCGCGAAGGTGAGCCGCGTCATCGTGAAATCGAGGAAGTCCGCGGTCGGCTTGCCCGGGCGAACCCCCGGAATGTAGCCGCCGTACTTCTTCAGGTCGTCCGCGATCTGTGCCGGCTGGAATTGCGTCGCGACCCAGAAGTAACTGAAGAAGAAGATCATTGCCGCGAGGAAAACATAGTGGAGCCAGCCATTGGAAAGATTATCGGCGATGATCTTGGCCGTGCGGCTGTTTTTAAAGGCGAGCCCGACGATCGTGGTCGGAAAAAGGAGCAGCGCCCAGGCGAAGATGATCGGCATCACGCCCGCATAGTTCACTTTCAACGGCATATATTGCGTCTGGCCGCCGTACATTTTCCGGCCCACGACGCGTTTCGCGTATTGCACGGTGATCTTGCGCACCCCTTGCGTCACCGCGATTACCGCCGCGATCACGATGAAGAGAAACGCCACCATCAGGACGAGAATCGCAGGGTTGACCTGCGCCGTTCCGGTCGCGGCCGAGGGCACGAAGGTTTTCCAGGCTTGCGCCAGAGCTGCCGGCAGGCGCGCCACGATCCCAATCGTGATGATGAGCGAAATGCCGTTGCCGATGCCGCGATCGGTGATCTGATCGCCCAGCCACATCAGAAAGAGCGTTCCCGTCGTTAGGGTGACAACCGTCACGATGCGAAAGGACCAGCCAAGATTCTCGACCAGCGGAATCCCGAGTCGCGTCGTCGTCTCCGTGATACCGGGGAGCATGGTGTGATACGACTCGGGATGCTGAAAGGAAATCGCGAGCAGGTAACCCTGGAAAACGCAGAGCACGAGGGTCGCGTAACGGGTGTACTGCATGATCTTCTGCCGGCCGCCATCTTCGCGCGACATCCGGCTGAGCGAGGGGATCACTGCCGTCAGCAACTGCAACATGATCGAGGCACTAATGTAAGGCATAATCCCTAACGAAAAGACAGCGCAGTTCTCGAGCGCGCCGCCACTGAAGAGATTAAAGAGCGCCGCCACGCCGCCGCCCGCGCTCTGCGACGAGCTGCGAAACCAATCCTGCAAAATTGCCGGGTTCACTCCCGGTGT
>JAICXG010000220.1 GCA_025980625.1 Chthoniobacterales bacterium | reverse complement strand
TATTCGGCCGCGGTCCGGGTGGCTTTTGGCTGCCGGAGTGCGGCTACACCGACCGGCTCGACTCCATTTTGCAGCGCGCAAACATTCGCTGGTTTGTGCTCGAATCGCACGGCTTGATGTTCGCCGAGCCGCGGCCGCAGCATGCGATTTTTGCGCCTTGCTACACCGCGGCGGGGCCGGCGGTTTTCGCGCGCGACGGCGAATCAAATCGCGAAGTCTGGAGCGCGCAGTCCGGTTATCCGGGCGATCCGCTTTACCGCGATTTCTATCGCGACGTTGGTTTCGATCGCACCGAGGAGGAACTGGCGCGGTTCCTTCGCCCGCGCGGCGTGCGCAAATTCAGCGGGATCAAGTATCACCGGGTGAGCAATGGCAGACCGAAGGAACTTTACGATCCCGCCGCCGCACTCGCCCGGGCCGATCAACACGCGAACGATTTTTTCCAGAAGAGCGCCGCCCGATTCCGCGAAATGGCGCAATTGCATTTTGCTCCTCTTATCGTGAGTCCATTCGACGCCGAGCTCTTCGGGCACTGGTGGTTCGAAGGTCCGCATTTTCTCGAAAGCTTCATCCGTCGCGTCGCGGCCCAGCCGCAGGAGTTCCAGCTCACGACTCCGGGCGAATTTCTCGCCGCGCATCCCGCTCAACAAGTCGTTAGGCCAAATCCGTCGAGCTGGGGCGAGCGCGGTTTCAGCGGCGTCTGGCTCGATGAAAAAGCGGTTTGGATTTATCCCCACCTTCACGCGGCCACCCGCCGGATGACCCAGATCGCTCGGCAGCATCGCAACACGAGCAGCCCGCAAATCGAGCGCGCCCTCCGCCAGGCCGGGCGCGAATTGCTCCTCGCGCAGGCGAGCGACTGGGCATTTCTCATCAAAACGAACAGCGCCCCCGAGTACGCGACGCAGCGAACGAAGGATCATCTGCGCTGGTTCAATCGCCTCGATGCACAAATCTCCGCCGCCCGGATTGACCTCGAATTTCTTGGCGAACGCGAAGAGCGCGCTAACCTCTTCCCCGATTTGAACTGGCGATATTTCCTCTAGGCAACATGTGCATCGCCACTCTGCTCTTTCTTCTCAGCCTCGCGACGGCTGCCGCGCAGGAAGCGCCGGCGCCATCTCCTTCTGCGTCTCCTTCGCCCTCGGCCTCACCGCACCGCAGCGCCGTGCTGCGCTTCGCCCTGCCTCCGCTCGACGGCACGATCAGTCTCGGGATCTATGACGCAGCCGGCAAGCTTGTCCGTGTTCTCCATCGCGAGGATAGCGTGTCCGATTTTACGGCCGCGAGCGACGCGCTCGAAACGACGTGGGATGGAACGGACGACGCCGGAAATCCTTTGCCTAACGGAAAGTACCACGGCCGCGGTTACCTCGTCGGCAACGAGGTGAAAGTCGAGGGAATCGATTATTTCTTTAACGACTGGGTGACGGACGATCAGTCGCCGCACGTTCGATCGTTAGGGCAGCTCTGGCTCGAGAGCGGGGTTTTGCAGGTCGGCGCGGAATTGGCGGGAGGAAAGCAGACGACGCTGGTTTGCGACCAGAGCAGCGGAGCGATCAAGGGACAGCTCCCGCCTCGAGCCGGCGCCCATTGCCCCGACGTGCCGAGCTTTCCCAACCTCGTCTCGCCGATTGATTGCGCCGCCGGCCGCAATAATACCATCTGGTTTGTCGATTCTCTCGCTGGCGCCGGCGCGCGCGAGGTGAAACAGATTTCGAGAGAAGGCCAGCTTCTCCGTCGCCTCCCCTACAGCGCAAACGAGCCGCAACCGGAGCGGATCGCAGCCTCCCCTAACGACGAGAAAATTTTTCTGATCGAGCAGGACAAGGCCCAGCAACGGCTGCGCGCTCTGCAACTCGTAAAAACGACGAGCGCCGGCGCGGAGGAATCAGTCTCCGATTGGAAAGCGGTCTTCGAAAAGAAGATCATTTCTCACCAAAATTTCGGTCTCGAAAACGGCAAGCCGATCGCCTCGCTTGGCGCTGGTGAAAATGTTTTGAAAACAGTGAGGCAAAAGCTGCGCCCCGACCCTTTGCAACACGATCAGCTGGGAAAGCTCGAGCTTGCCGTCGGCCTCGATGAGGACGGCAGCTTCCTCCAAACCGCGGACGGGCTTCCGCTCCGCACGATCTCCAACACCCCCGACCTGACTCGCGCGCTGATCTCCCGCCCTAACGAGAATGCAGTCGACGTTTTCCAGGACGACGGCGCAGTGGTCGAGCAATTCCGGATTTCCAATCTCGAGCAGATGATCGCCTTCGACTGCGGCGAGTTTCAGCTCTAGCCAGCTCGAATCTCGACCTCCACCGGCAGGCAGTGATTGATCATGTAGCTGCCGCGATTCGGGTCGCGCTCCATCGGCTGCGTCCGGCCGCGGGAGTCAGTCGCGCGCACCATCAGGCTGCAACGGCGGGGCCGGTCCGGCACCTGCCAGTCATAATCCCAGAGGCGCCACGTGTTCGGGAGCGATTTCTCGCCTAACGACGCGTCAGCCCAGGTTGCGGCGCCATCCGTGCTGAGCTCAACCCGCGCGATTTCCGCGTCCGAGCTCCAGGCGGCCCCGTGCACGCGATAACGGCCGCCGGCGGCGACGACTTCGCCCTGCGTCGGGCGCGCGATCGCAGCCTTTACCTGCATCTCCGTGATCGGCACGAGCCGCGCACCGCCGTCTCCTGGCTCCCAGTAGCTGTAATCAACGGTCTGATAATAGCCGTGAAATGGTTCCTCGATGACGATGATGCGCCGGAGCCATTTCACAGCCGCCATCCCGTACCACCCCGGCACGATCGCGCGGACCGGAAAACCATGGGCGCGAGTGAGCGGCTCGCCGTTCATCGCGAGCGCAAGGAGCACGTCACGGCGCGCTTTGCCTAACGACAGGCTGCGCGCGTAATGCACGTTGCCCGCGGGCCGAGGCGGTTCGGCGATTGATCCGTGGTCCGCTCCCTCCAGGATCACTTCGCACGCCCCGGCCAAACAGCCTGCCTCGCGCAAAAGATCGCCTAACGACACGCCGGTCCACTCGGCGTTTCCGACCGCGCCCATTTCCCATTGCACGCCTTTCACTTTCGGCTGGAGAAAGATTCGGCTGTTCCCGGCGCATTCCATCGTTACCGCGACGGTTCGCATCGGGCGGGCGCGCAGCTCGTCGTAGGAGAGCTCAAGTGGCCGCTCGACCGCGCCTTCGATCCGCAAGCGCCACGTCGCAGGATCAATCTCGGGAGTGGCAAAATGCGAGCGAACATAAAACTTATCGTTAGGCGTAAAGAAACCGTCGAGCTCGCCAAAGGGCATCTCGAGATTGGCCGGTTCGCTTTGGCGAATGATCATTGGCAACTCTCCTGCACCCAGCGGAGGTATTCTGGCAGCCCGTCCACGACGCGAAAGGCAAGAATCTCCGGCACGTCGTAAGGATGCAGCCGCCGCAGGGTCGTTTGCAACGCCGCAAATCGTTCCGCGCTCGTCTTGAAGCAGACGAGCGTCTCGTTCGCTTGCTCGAGTTTGTTCTCCCACCAATAGATTGATTCGACCGCGGGAAGGATGTTGGCGCACGCAGCGCACCTTTCCTCGACCAACTGCCGGGCGATGCGCCGCGCCGTCGCCGCGTCGGGAAAAGTGCTGAGGACGAGAAGGACTTCCTCCGCCATTAAGCGGGTTGAGAGTTGAAGGTCGCGAGTTGAGAGACGGCGGCATGCCGGCAAATCCAACCGCCCGCGACGACCACGTCACCCTCGTAGCAGACCGCCGCCTGACCCGGCGTGACCGCCTTCTGTGGTTCCGTCAGCCTAACGACCGCACGACCGTCCTCGAGCGGCTGCAGCAGCGCGGGCGTTCCCGGATGGCTGTAGCGAATTTTCACGGTCACGTTGATGGGCTCCAAAGTTGGGGCTCGACTGCTCCAGTTCACGCGCTCGATTTCAAATTCGTTGACGAACAAATCCTCGGCCTCGCCGACAAAGACGCGGTTGGTTTCCGGGTCGATATCGATCACATAGCGCGGACGCGCTGAGCCGCCCGGAAGTCCCTTGCGCTGACCGATCGTGAACAGCTCAATGCCATCGTGTTCGGCGACAAAATTACCGGAAAGATCGTAGATGCCGCCGCGATGGAATTTGCCCTCGCCGAGATGGTCGCGCAGGAAATTTTTGTAGTCGTTGCCCGGCACGAAGCAGATTTCCTGACTGTCCACTTTATCAGCCACCTTCAGGCCTAACGAACGCGCGATCTCTCGAATTTGCGGCTTTGACATCGCGCCCAGCGGGGTGAGTGCGCGGCGCAGTTGTGCCTGGCGCAGACTGAAGAGGAAATAGGACTGGTCTTTGCGCAAATCGACTCCCTTGCGGAGAACGACGCGCTCTCGCTCGTGCTCGATGATCGCGTAATGGCCGGTCGCGATGTAATCGCAGCCTAACGACTGCGCTTTCTGCCACAAACTGCCGAATTTCAGCTTCTCGTTGCACATCACACACGGGTTTGGCGTTCGCCCGGCCTGGTATTCGCTCGAGAAATAATCGATCACGACGCGCTCGAATTGATCGGCTTCATCGACCACGTAATGCGGAATGCCTAACGAGTGCGCAACACTCCGCGCGTCCGCGATTGCCTGCGGGCCGCAGCATTTGTCCTCGGCGCGCGAAATACAATCCTGCGGCCAGACTTTCATCGTCACGCCAACGACGTCGTAGCCCTGCTCGCGCAGGAGATAGCCCGCGACGCTGGAATCGACTCCGCCGCTCATGCCGAGGAGGACGCGCTTTTTCGTGCCGTTCATGGGACGCGTAAAGTCGGCGCGAACAGGCGGATGGTCAACGC
>JAICXG010000130.1 GCA_025980625.1 Chthoniobacterales bacterium | reverse complement strand
CTCTTTCTCCACTACGGCCTGCTCCACATCGCATTCAATCTTTACGCCCTTTACCTGCTCGGTCCGGCCTTGGAACGAATGATCGGCTCTTTCAAGTTTCTCCTCGCCTACATCATCTCCGGTCTCGGCTCGAGCGCCGGCGTGGTCTTACTTTGGATGTTGCATTTGACTGTGGCTGACCAACTCGTCGGCGCCTCCGGCTGCGTTATGGGTGTGATCGGCGTGTCCGCCGGATTGCTCTTCCGTCATCGGCAAACACCGCTTGCCGGTCGGCGTTTGCGCAACATTCTCTTCATCGTCGTACTCCAGACTGCGTTCGATCTTTCGACGCCGCAGGTGAGTCTGGGCGCGCATCTGAGCGGGTTTGCGACCGGGCTACTCGTCGGGCTGGTGCTCGCGTCGCAAGAGCGCTTTGCACACGCCTGAGCGCGCGACGGAACGCTTGCTGCTCTTGATTTTGCTGCCAGACTTTTCCGCTTCTCTCTAAGGCCACGCTTTTCTCTCATGCCGACCATTCAGACTTATAACGTGATTCCAAATCTCCCCGCCAAGCTCGAGCCGTTGCGCGACATGGTTTTCAATCTCTGGTGGACGTGGGAGCCATCCGCCCGCCGACTCTTCCGCCATCTTGATCCGGATGTATGGGACCGGACGAACCATAACCCGGTGCGAATGCTCCAGTTAGTCCGCCAGGCGCGGCTGATCGAAGTTTCGCAGGATGAAGTTTTCCTGCGCGAGCTCGCGGAGGTGCACCGCGCGTATAAGAAATATCTTTCACGCAAAGACACCTACGGCAAGGAAGGTCCGGCAAGCGAAATCAAAAAGCCGATTGCCTACTTTTCGGCGGAGTTTGGTTTCCACGAGTCAATCCCGAATTATTCCGGCGGCCTTGGGATTCTGGCCGGCGACCATTGTAAGTCGGCGAGCGATCTCGACCTGAAGTTTGTCGCGGTCGGTCTGCTTTACCGGCACGGGTATTTCAAGCAGCAGATCAACAAGGATGGCTGGCAGGAAGCGATCAACCTGAACCAGAACTTCCATCATCTTCCGATTCGCGAGGTGATTCGCAACGACCAGGTCCTGCTCGTGACCGTGTCGATGCTCGGGCGGGAGGTTTTTGCCAAGATTTGGGAGCTGCATGTCGGCCGCATCAACCTTTACCTGCTCGATACCGACACTCCCGAGAATACGCCGGAAGACCGCTTGATCACTGCGGAGTTATACGGCGGCGACCTCGAGATGCGGATGCGGCAGGAAATCGTACTCGGGATTGGTGGGGTGAAAGCTTTGAGTGCCCTGGGGTTTGAAGCGGAAGTCTTTCATATGAACGAGGGCCATTCGGCCTTTCTTTCCCTCGAACGAATCCGCTTGCACGTGACTCAGCACGATCTCGACTTTTACTCTGCTCTCCAAGTGGTTGCCTCAGCCAATGTCTTTACCACTCACACCCCTGTCCCCGCCGGCAACGACTCATTCCCTCGCGAAATGATGTCGCGCTATTTCAATGATTTCGCGGCGCAACTTAAGATCCCCTTTGATGAGCTTTTCCGCTTTGGACAGACTACGACCGATCCGGTCGCGTTTTTTAGCATGACGATTCTGGCGCTCCGGATGAGCCGGCATGCCAATGGGGTGAGCAAGTTGCATGGGCAGGTCAGTCAGTCGCTCTGGAAAGATGTCTGGGCCGGCGTGCCGATTCATGAGGTGCCGATTACGAGTGTAACCAACGGCATTCACACTAAGACATGGATGGCGCCGGAGTTTTCCGCCCTTTATAAGAAATACCTCGGCGATTGGGAGGAACATCTCACCGAGCCGGAGTTTTGGCGGGGAGTGATTGATATTCCCGATGCGGAGCTATGGGAGACCCATCAGAAGCTCAAGCTCCGACTGGTCAACTTCGTGCGCGACCGGGTGCGGGCGCGGCGCGAGCGGGTTGGTGACTCTCCCGAGGCGATCCGTGCGGTTAATTCCATTCTCGATCCCGAGATCCTGACGATTGGCTTTGCGCGGCGCTTTGCCACTTACAAACGCGGTGCTCTGCTTTTCACTGATCCAGATCGGCTCTTGCGGATGTTGAACGACCTGGCGCGCCCGGTGCAATTTATCTTTGCCGGCAAATCACATCCGCGCGACGAAGCGGGCAAGGCGCTCATCCAGCAGGTCTACAAGTTTACGCGCGAGACTGGTTATCATGACCGGGTTGTCTTTGTCGAAGATTACGACACCTATATTGCGCGCCGCCTGGTGCAGGGAGTCGATCTCTGGCTTAATAACCCGTTGCGTCCGCTGGAAGCGAGCGGGACGAGCGGGATGAAGCTACCGCCCAATGGCGGCCTCAACCTGAGTGTGCTCGATGGTTGGTGGTGCGAAGGTTTTAACGGCAAGAATGGCTGGGCCATCGGCGCGGAGATTGATGACGGCGACATCGATTTTCAGAAGGAAGTTGATGCTTCCTCTCTTTACCAGTTGCTCGAAAACCAAATCATCCCGCTTTACTATGCGAAACCCGACGGCAAGCTCCCCCTCGCCTGGTTGCAACTCATGCGTGAATCGATCCGCAGCGTGACTCCAGAATTCAACACTCATCGAATGGTAAAAGAGTACACCGAGCGGCTCTACCTCCCGGCTGCTAAGGCCCATGCCGAGTTTGCCCGCGATGGCTGGCGCGCAGCCACCCTTGTGAGTGAGTGGAAGGCACAAATGCGGAAGGATTGGCCGCAGGTGCGCATTAACGATGTGGAAATCGCGAATAAGGACCGGCAACGAATCCCGGTGGGAAATTCCCTCCAGGTCTCAGCTACCGTTCACCTCGGACCGGTCGACCCACAGCACGTCCGGGTTGAGGCCTATCACGGCGAAGCGCAAAACGATGCCTTGCACAATCCTGCGGTCACCACTCTCTCGGAAAGAAAACCCTTGGGGAACGATGGTGATTACCTTTACGAAGGATCGATTCCAGCTTCGGAAAGCGGTACCTATGGCTTTAGCATTCGCGTCGTCCCGACTTACCCGCAATTGGTCCAGGCACATGAGCTGCGCCTGATTGCCTGGGCCTAACGGATTCGAGCTTGTCGCTAACCTTCGTCGGTTAGGCTAAAATTAGAGTACGAAAAAATCTTTTAAACTTAGTAGAATAAGGCTTGCCCAATCTTTATCATGGCTTATAACTGCGCCATGGACGTATCTCTAAAACAACTGGAAGAGGCGGTTGATTTGAAAAGACAGATCAGCCAACTACAACAACGGCTTAATAGCATCCTCGGTGGGCGCTCCGGCAGTGGCGCACCTGCTGCAACCACATCGGCTGCTCCCGCCGCCAGCCGCGGCCGCAGAGGTCGTCGCCGTCGCGGCGGTCTCTCAGAAGAAGGTCGCCGGCGCATCGCGGAAGCAGCGCGTGCGCGTTGGGCCCGTCAAAGAGCAGCCACCGGTGGTGGCCAGGCCAGCAGTGGGACGGCCAGCGCGAAGAAGACCCGTGGCCGCCGCAAAGGCGGAATCAGTGCGGCAGGCCGCAGAAAGCTCTCACAGATGATGAAAGCTCGTTGGGCGGCCCGTCGTCGCGCCCAAGGCGGCTAAGTTAGGAGCAGATCTCCACGAGGAGGCTGACTCAACTTACCAGAGCCGCCACTCTTCCAAAGAATTCCTGATAGTCTGCGGCCTCGCGTGCGGCTCGGTTCAGCGCCGCGAGCCGCGGGTTATCGCTCGGTTGAGATAGCTGCACGCGCAGCTTGCCTGCCCCTTCCCCAAATACCATCTCGTCCCATTGAATTGAGCTGATCTTCGAATTAAACCGCGCAACCGATCGCCCTCGGAAGTAGGCTCGGGTATTGCCCGGCGGAGAAAAGATTGCGTCTTTGATTTCACTTTCCTTGACGACGCGCCGAATTGTTCCCTGCCGAACCAACTCATAATAAAGTCCGGCATCACGCGCAATGTTATGATATTCGAGGTCGATCGATTGCAGCCAGGGATCAGTCCAGGATAAGCTTTCGGCCGAGCGCAGTTCCTCGAGCAGCCTCTTCTTTGCCACCCAGTCGACTCGGTCCCGGCAGAGGGCGACATCGCGCTCGAGATCATTCAGCACTGTCTCCCATTCCTGGAGCAACCATTCCAGCTCGGGGTCGTAGGGTCGCGACAGATTGCGCGCCGCTGCAAGATAGATCCGTTGCACCTCGATCGCGGAAATCTTACGTCCATCGGTCAATTCGATGATCCAGTCATAAGTCTGGTCACGGCTGATTGACTTGGTCGCGTCGATCGGTTGCGCAATCTCAAGTTGGGGCGCTTCGCCGCGCTCGATCAGCTCCAGCACCAGTGCAGTCGTGCCGAGCTTCAACGCCACCGCCCACTCACTCATGTTCGAATCCCCCAGAATCACGTGGAAACGCCGGTACTCACTCGCGTCGGCGTGCGGTTCGTCGCGGGTATTGACAAGCGGGCGCCGATTCATCGTGTCGATACTGACGAGCACGGAAAAGAAATCAGCCCGCTGCGATATCTGATAAGTCCCAGGTTGCCCGGCCGCGCTCTCCGTCTCGATTCCCATCTTTCCTGCGCCGGCAAAAATCTGTCGCGTAATAAGAAAGGGTAACACGCCGGCGACAATTCGATCCCAGGGAACATCCCGGCGCATCAGGTAATTATCATGACAGCCGTAGCTATGGCCGGAAAAGTCAGTGTTGTTCTTGTAAAGCCGCACGCTCTGGTTTGCCGGCAACTTCAAATTCCGTCGTCGGGCACACTCCGCGAGAATGCGTTCCCCGGCCTTGTCCTGGGCGACGATCTCGCGCAGGGTCGTGCACTCGGGAGTGGAATATTCTGGATGGGCGTGGTCGTTATAGAAGCGCGCGCCGTTACTCAGGACGAGGTCACTTTTAATTTCTTCAAAGCTGAGTGGCCGATTGCGGTCAATCTCATAGTAGGCCGACTCATCCGTATCCTGGAGCAGCTCTTTGGCGCGAAAGCCGCGCGCATCGCGATGCGGATCCTCCAGGTCGTAATCCCATTTCATGAGTGCGCCATGTTCCGTATAGCCGCGCACCAGCTCAATTGATTCCGCCACGACGTCGACCGATTCTGCGCCATCGACCGTGATGCCATATTCCGTTTCGAGGCCAAAAACCCTTGTCATCCTCGCTTAACATACACATCGGAAGTTGCTCGCTGCAGCAGGTTCATTTTCTTGCACGAGAACGCGCGCCGATTGGAGGTCCTTCGTTTCGCGCAGGATATCAGGCACGCGCCTTAGCAAATGCGCGGGAGTTGCTCGCCGGAGAGCATGTCCACCACGCGTCTCCCGCCGACCCGGGTTTTCAGAACAACAAACCCAGGATGATCGACGGTCACTTCTCCGATCAGAGCAGCCTCTCTGCCTAACGAATGTTGCTGCATTGCCTGCAGCGCTCTCTCGGCTTCTTCGGGCGGAACAATCGCGATCAGTTTTCCCTCGTTCGCGACATAGAGCGGATCCAGCCCCAGAATTTCACAAGCACCTTTGACTTCTTCGCTGATCGGGATCGAGGCTTCGTTTAAAACAATCCCGACCCCGGCCGATTGCGCGATTTCAGTCAACGCACTGGTCACCCCGCCGCGCGTCGGGTCACGCAGCACATGCACATCGTTACAAGCGGCAAGGAGTCCCTTTACAAGGCCGTTTAGGGCTGCCGTATCACTGGCGATCTCACTTTCAAACTCGAGTCCTTCCCGCACCGACATAATCGCAATCCCATGGACGGCGATCGGACCACTGATGATCACCTTGTCGCCCACGCTCGCGCGCGCGGGATGAATGTGAACGCCCGCCCCCACAACCCCAATCCCGGCGGTATTGACAAAGATTTTATCGGCCTTGCCGCGATCGACCACTTTCGTGTCGCCGGTGACCAACTGCACGCCCGCTTCATCCGCCGCCGCCCGCATCGATTGCACGATCCGCCAGAAATCTTCCATCGGCGTGCCTTCCTCGAGAATGAACCCGACCGAGAGATAACGCGGCTCGGCCCCACACATCGCGAGATCATTGACGGTGCCGTGGACGGCCAGTTTCCCGATGTCGCCGCCGGGGAAAAAGATCGGACTTACGACATAGGAATCCGTGCTAAAGGCAATTCGCTCCGTGCCTAACGAAAAGATGGCGCCGTCGTGGAGCGGCGCGAGCAGCTCGTTCGTGAACTGCGGCAGGACCATTTTGGAAATGAGCTGGTGACTCAGCTTGCCGCCGCTGCCGTGAGCGAGAACGATCTCCTTGTAATCGGTTATCGGCAGAGGACAGGAGGCGGTGAGGAGGGAACCGTGATTCGCAGTTCGTGAATCGAGATTCGAGTCCTGCATACGATTCACGAATCTCAATTCACGAATCTCGTCTTAAGTCACATCCTCCGCCCCAAGCGCGATGTGCACCAGGTCCCAGATGATATGAACGGCCGTGGCATGCGTCTCCTGAATGCGATGAATGCTATACGATGGGACGATGTAACAGTAATCGGAGACATCGGGGAAGCGGCCGCCGTCCTTGCCGGAAAAAGCAACCGTCAGCATCGCTTTTTCACGCGCGGCTTCGAGCGCGTAGATCAGGTTGGGGGATTTGCCACTGGTGCTAAAGACCATCGCGACGTCGTTAGGCGTAGCTTGCAGGCGGAGCTGATTCACGAAGACCCGGGTGAAATCGAGGTCGTTACTGATCGCGGTCATGGTCGCGATATCGGTCATGAGCGGGATCGCGGGAAACGCGAGACGTTTTTCGATGATGGGATGATTGAACTCAACCGCGATATGGAGCGCGTCGCACAGACTGCCACCGTTGCCCATGCAAAAAAGGCGACCGCCTTTCTCAAAACGCGCAGCAAGGGCGCGGGACATTTGATCGAGTGAGTCAGCATATCTGGAGAAAAACTGCTCCTTCGTCTCCATGCTTTCAGCGCACTTGCGCAGGACTTTCTCGCGAAATGGTTCGGTCAGCCGGTCGGTGACAGTGTCGACCGTCGCGCTCATGATCAGGCAGTATGAGCCAGAGGTTGCTTCTGCGCCGATGGCTCCAGGTGTCGTCCATAGGCGTAATAGGCAGCGCAGGCGCCTTCCGCCGAAACCATGGTTGCGCCTAACGGATGCTCCGGGTTGCAGACGGTGCCGAACGCCGGACAATCGTGCGGCTTTTTGACTCCGCGCAAAACAAGGCCGCTGATGCAAATCTCCGGTTCTTTGGTGTCGATCTCGCGTGTATCGAAAATGCGATCGGCGTCGTAGTCGCGAAACTCATAGCGAAGTTTGTAACCACTCTTCGGAATCGATCCGACTCCGCGCCACTTCCGGTCCCCGACTTCGAAGACCTTGTTAACAAAATCCTGCGCCACTTTGTTGCCCTCGCGACTAACGACCCGCGGATATTGGTTCTCCACTTCCGCTTTTCCGGCTTCCAGTTGCCGGATGGTCATGAGCACGCCTTCCAAAATGTCGAGCGGCTCAAACCCGGTGATGACAATCGGGACTTTGTAGCGGGCCGCGATCGGTTCGTATTCGCGGTAACCCATCACCGTGCAGACGTGCCCCGGGCCGAGAAATCCCTGCACCCGATTGAGTGGCGATTGCAGAATGGACGCGATCGAGGGCGGGACAAGGACGTGTGAGACAAGGATCGAATAGTTGGTGATACCCTGTTGTTTAGCCTGCCAGACCGACATCGCGTTCGCCGGCGCAGTGGTCTCGAAGCCAATCGCGAAGAAGACGACCTTCTTCTCCGGGTTGGCGCGCGCGATTTTCAGGCAATCGATTGGCGAATAGACCACTCGCACATCGGCGCCGCGCGATTTCAGGATGAGAAGATCCTGCTCCGAGCCGGGCACGCGCAACATGTCGCCGAATGAACAAAAGATAACGTCCGGACGG
>JAICXG010000274.1 GCA_025980625.1 Chthoniobacterales bacterium | reverse complement strand
TGTGCCGATCGTCGGGCGGCTCTTCCGGAGCAATGCCGAGCAACATATCAAACGTAACCTTGTTATCTTTGTCACCGCGCGTCTGGTTAACCCAGCCGGTCAGCCCATGAATACGGCCGAGGAAGAAGAGGAAACCGAAGCAGTTAACCAGATCGAGCCACCGGTTCTACCCCAAGTTCCCTACTACAAGAAGTAACTCCGTCGTTACAAATCCCGCTCGCGCGGTTATCGCCGAGAGGCAGTGACCTACGATCGCGAATCGCGCGACGACATTCATCGATTGCGCCGTGCGCCATTCTTGCAACCTCGGCGCCGGGACTAAAAAAAATGTGCCGGGTGCCACAACGATGTTGCAACACCCGGCCGTTCCCCCCAGAACAGCGCTTATTTATGTTGCCGCCGGGGTGCAGTTCAAGGAAAAAGAGAGGGCGCGAAACTTCGTCATCAAGAATTCAGAATGGTGTCATCTTCGCCGGTCGTAGAAAAATCCTGAAAAGGCCAACCGCTTCATGCACGGGAAGCGAAAATAATCATGGCAAGGTTGCTTCACTGGTTTCGGCAAAACGGAATTGGCTCTCGCAAGAGAAGAAACAATGAAGAAACCTTGCTCTTTCTTTTGCCCGGCTCGCAACGCGCCAATTTCTTGAGGCTGCGATCAGCGCATTTATACTGAGGGCGCATGCCCGCCGATTCCTTCGTTCATCTCCATCTCCACACCGAATATTCGCTCCTCGACGGGGCGGTGCGGATGCAGCAACTGATGGAAAAGGCGGCGGAATTTGGGATGCCGGCAGTCGCCATCACCGATCATGGCAACCTTTACGGCGCGGTCGATTTTTACCAGGCGGCGACCACGGCGGGGATCAAGCCGATCATTGGCGTCGAGGCTTATATCGCGCCCGGGTCGCACAAGGACCGGCCGAATTCAATGCGCGATGCGGCTTATCATTTCACGCTCCTGGCGCAGGACAAGGCCGGCTATCGCAATCTGGTTAAGCTGATCTCGATCGCGCATCTCGACGGGTTTCATTATCGGCCGCGGATCGATAAGGAACTGCTCGCGGCGCATGCGACAGGGTTGATCGGGATGAGCGGTTGTCTCGCGAGCGAAGTGAACAGCGCGCTGCAAGCTGACGATCTGGCGAAGGCGCGGCGGGTGCTGGGCGAGTATCGCGATATTTTTGGGCGCGAGAATTTTTTCGTCGAGCTGCACGATCACGGGATGACGGAACAGCGGAAATGCATGGCGATGCTGCCCCGATTGGCGCGGGAATTCGATCTCGGTTTGGTCGCCGCCAATGATGTGCACTTTCTCCAGCGGGAGCATCACGGCTCGCACGACGTGATGCTCTGCATCGGCACGGCCAGGATGGTGAGTGATGAACGCCGGATGCGCTATTTGCCGGAGCTGTATTTCAAGTCGTCCGCGGAGATGAGTGCGATCTTCCGTGAGTATCCCGAGGCAGTCGCGAATACGCTCGCGATCGCGCAGCGCTGCAATGTCGCGCTCGAGTTCGGGAAATCCAAATACCCGGAGTATCCGGTCCCGTTCGGGACGACGCGCGAAGCGATGTTGCGCGACCTTTGCGCGCGCGGGTTACGCAAACGTTATGGCACGTGCGCCGAGAGTGACCCGGAGTTGCAACGCCGGCTCGATTACGAGCTGGGCGTGATCGAGAAGACCGGCTTCGTTGATTATTTCCTGATCGTTTGGGATTTCGTCCACTTCGCGAAACAGCGCGCGATTCCGGTCGGCGCCGGGCGCGGTTCGGCCGCGGGGTCGCTCATCGCTTACGTGTTGGAAATTACCGATGTCGACCCGCTGCAATACGGACTGCTCTTCGAGCGTTTCCTGAATCCGGAGCGGATCTCGCCGCCGGATATCGACATGGATTTTTGCGAAGCGCGCCGGGGCGAGGTGCTCGACTACGTCCGGCAAAAGTACGGCGAACGTCGCGTCGCGCAGATCATCACCTTCAACAAACTGAAAGCGAAGAGCGTGGTGCGCGATGTCTCGCGCGTGATCGGGCTGAGCTATGCGGAAGGCGACCGGATCGCAAAGATGATCCCTAACGAGAATGGGATTACTCTGGAGAAAGCGGCGGAAAAGAATCCCGAGTTGAAGCGCGCAATCGAGAAAGAGCCGGCCACGAAACAAGTCTTCGAGTACGGCAAGTTTCTCGAAGGTCTCTCGCGCGGTGTGGGCGTGCACGCGGCCGGCGTCGTGATCGGCGACCGCGATCTCACGGAGTACATCCCGCTCTGCCGTGATGTCGACGGCAAGCTCGTCATTACCCAATACTCGATGAATCCGCTGAACGATCTTGGGCTGCTCAAGATGGATTTCCTCGGGTTAAAAAACCTGACTGTGATCGAGGACACGATCCGCTTGATCCACGAGCGCGAAGCGGAATTCGACATCAAGGCAATCCCTATCAACGATCAAGCGGCGTTCGATCTTTATAACCGCGGCGAAACCATCGGTATTTTCCAGATGGAATCCGGTGGCATGACGAGTGTCTCGCGGCAGTTCGATGTGCAACGGATCGAAGACATCATGGCTTTGATCGCGCTTTATCGGCCCGGGCCGATGG
This sequence comes from Chthoniobacterales bacterium, assembly GCA_025980625.1. Classification (GTDB taxonomy): domain Bacteria; phylum Verrucomicrobiota; class Verrucomicrobiia; order Chthoniobacterales; family UBA10450; genus JAICXG01. The sequence goes on along the minus strand of JAICXG010000274.1, from coordinate 1,221 downwards.
AGTTGATCGGCGATTACATCAAGCGCAAGAAAGGCCTAACGAGAATAAGATACGAACATCCGCTGCTCGAAGAGATCACACGCGAGACTTATGGGGTGATGATTTACCAGGAACAGGTGATGGCGGCGGCCAACCGGCTCGCCGGCTATTCGTTAGGCCAATCCGATCTGCTTCGGCGCGCGATGGGAAAGAAGGACAAGGCGAAGATGGCAAAAGAGCGCGCCAGCTTCATCGAGGGCTGCGCCAGGACGAACAAGATCCCGGAGAAAAAAGCAAACGCGATCTTCGATCTGCTGGAGAAATTTGCGGGCTACGGCTTTAACAAGAGTCACAGCGCGGCCTATGGCGTGATTAGTTATCAGACGGCCTATCTTAAGGCGCATTACCCGGTCGAGTTCATGGCTGGGTTACTAAGTAACGAAATCAATAACACGGATAAGATTTCGGTCTTTGTCGCTGAGTGCAAGCGGATGGGCATTCCGATCCTGCCGCCGGATATGAATCGGAGTGGATTGAAGTTTATGCCGGAGGCCAGGAACACGATTCGCTATGGTCTCGCCGCGATTAAGAACGTAGGTGAAGGCGCGATGGCGGCGGCCATCGCCGAGCGCGAGCGAGAAGGCGATTTCACTTCGTTGGAAGACTTTTGTTCGCGGGTCGATGCGCGGATCGCGAATCGCAAGAGCATCGAAAGTCTGGTTAAAGCCGGCGCTTTTGATTTCCTCGGGCGCGATCGGGCGGAACTTTTCGCCTGCATCGAGGAGACGCTCGCGGCCGCCGCGACCGTGCATCGCGACCGTGCCGCCGGCCAGGTCTCGCTTTTCGATGAGTTCCCGCGTCGGGCCACGCCGCGCAAGGATCGCGTTTTCCCGAAGTGGAGCGAGCGGGAGAAGCTTTCCTACGAAAAAGAGCTGCTCGGGTTCTATGTTACAGGACATCCGCTTGACGCCTACGCGCACCTTTTCGCGAGCGGCAAATACCAGACAATTGCGTCGTTAGGGGAACTGGAGGACCGGGCCAGCTTCACGATCGTCGGCGCCATCGCCCAGGTGGACCGCAAATTTACGAAACGAGAAGGCAAACCGTTCGCGGTCGTTTTCGTCGAGGACCTCACCGGCACGCTCGAAGTGGTGCTCTGGAATGAGACCTACGTGCCGGTCGCGGGCGCGTTGGAACCCGGCACCGTGCTCGCGATTCGCGGCACGATCGACAAGCGGGACG
>JAICXG010000021.1 GCA_025980625.1 Chthoniobacterales bacterium | reverse complement strand
ATGACCTCGAGCTTGTCGCGATTGGCGCTCAGGATATCGGTAGCGCGGACGTAGGCGTCATCGACCAGTTTGCGCACTTCGTGATCGATCTGCTCGGCGGTCGCTTCGCTGTAATCGCGGGCGCGCGAGATGTCGCGGCCGAGGAAGACGTAATCCTCGTGCTCGCCGTATTCGACCATGCCCATGCGCTCACTCATGCCCCATTCGCAAACCATTTTGCGCGCGAGCCGGGTGGCCATCTGGATGTCGCCGCGGGCGCCGCTGGTGACGTCGCCAAAGACAAGCTCTTCCGCGACCCGGCCACCCATGCTGACGACGAGGCTGTCAACGAGTTCATTGCGGCGCTGAGTATATTTGTCCTCCACCGGCAACCACATGGTCGAGCCTAACGAGGGACCGCGGGGAATGATCGTGACTTTGTGTAAGGGCTCGGTGTGTTCGAGCAGCTCCAGCAAAAGGGCGTGTCCTGCTTCGTGATAGGCGGTGTTGGTTTTTTCTTTTTCGCTCAAGGCGAGGCTGCGGCGTTCCTTGCCCCAGCGGACTTTGTCGCGCGCTTCTTCCAGCTCGGCGAGAGTGATGCCTTTCAAGCCGCGGCGAGCAGCGAGCAGAGCGGCTTCGTTGATGACGTTGGCCAGTTCGGCTCCGGAATAACCGGGCGTGCCTCGCGCCACGACGGCGAGGTCGACGCCCTCGGCCAGTTTCACTTTCTTGGAATGGACGCGGAGGATTTCCTCGCGGCCTTTGACATCGGGAAGGTTGACCGTGATCTGGCGATCGAACCGGCCCGGCCGGAGCAGCGCCGGATCGAGCACATCGGGGCGGTTGGTGGCCGCGATGATGATGACGCCTTCCTGCGTGTCGAAGCCATCCATCTCGACCAGCAGCGCATTGAGCGTCTGCTCGCGCTCATCGTGACCGCCGCCAACCCCGTGACCGCGATGACGACCAACTGCGTCAATCTCATCGATGAAAATGATGCAGGGCGCCGATTTTTTCCCCTGCTCAAACATATCGCGAACCCGGCTCGCGCCGACGCCGACGAACATCTCGACAAAGTCCGACCCGCTGATGGAGAAGAAGGGGACATCGGCCTCGCCGGCGATGGCGCGGGCGAGGAGTGTTTTGCCGGTGCCGGGCGGGCCGACGAGCAGGACGCCTTTCGGAATGCGGCCGCCGAGTTTTTGGAATTTCTTCGGGTCACGCAGGAATTCGACCAGCTCCTGCACTTCGTCCTTCGCTTCCTCGACCCCGGCGACGTCCTTAAAGGTGATCTTGTTTTTGTCGCGAGCGAGCATCCGCGCCTTCGATTTGCCGAAGTTGAGCGCGCCTTTGCCGGCCATGCGGATTTGTTGCCGGAAAAGAAAATAGAGAATGAGCAGGAAGATGGCGATCGGGATGAAACCGACGACGGCCTGAGCGAGGAAGTTCGACTCTGTCCGAATCGCGATCGGCATGTGCGCGGCTTCGAGTTTTTCCTGCAGATCAGTGGTGAAATTCAGGTAAATGGTCGTGTGAAACGGGACCTGTTGCTCGGGCGCGTTGCCGACGCCGGGACGGGTGTAAGCGCCGCGAATCGTCTGGGTCGGCCGACCTTCCTCGACGACAAGCCGGAGCGGATACTTCGGATCGTTGACGATCTGCTTGTGCGCGAGGAGATCGAGGAAGCGATTGTAAGGAATATCTTCCTCGGTCGTGTAGCCGGCTCCGCCACGGAACAGCACGGCCAGTCCGATGAGGGCAAAAGCGATCGCGAAGAGGATGACGCCGCGCCAGTTAAAGTTTGGGTCGCCGCCCCGCTTATTGTCTTTCTGGGAATTACGATCTGGCTGAGCCATGGAAAATGCTATGCTAGGAAGACGAGAAACGCGAAAAATATAATGAAGGCCTGGCCATTGCAAAAGAGCAGGACCCGGGCCGCTACATTGCGCCGGGCCGCGCCCGGAACTATTTTGGCCGCTGCCATCTGATGCCCGAATCCGCCTCCAGTCTCGCTGACAAAATCGATCGCGCCGTGCAGCGCGTCACCCCTTTCGCCTATCGTTTACGGAGGCGCAGTCGCCTTTGGATGCGTCGCGCCCTGCGCCGGCCGCGCAGTGTGGCGGAAGGCCCAAATCTGCTCCCGGTGCTGATCCAGGTGCTGGCGAGTTTTTCCAAGGCAGACGGCGTTTTGCTCGAGGAAGAAATCGACTCGTCGTTAGGCTTTCTTCGCTACGATTATCCGGAAGCGGTTTACTCCGAATTACGCAAGCTTTTCCGCCAGGCCCTCTACGAACAGCAGGATCTTTCGGCAATGGCGCAGAAGCTGGCTGCATCACTCAGCATCGACCGCAAGATCATGCTCGGGGTGCAACTCTACGACCTGATCTCGCAGGCCGGGCTGAAGCAGGACCAGGTCGTCGCCTTTTATTCTTTCATGTCGCAGCTTGGGATGGCGGCGCAGGCAATCGATATCGTGTATCAGCTTAATGCTTCCGAGGACGCCGATCATCAGGTCTACCAGCGCGGCGCCTCGCCCTTGGAGGCAATCTCGTTCGGGCCTAACGGCGCTTCGGATGTGGTGCTGAAAAGCCTCGCGAGCCACGATCGGCTCCTCGCCTTTCGTTATCACGACCTCATCCTGCTCAAGAACTACAGCGTGCAGCCGGTCTCGGTCCGCGGGCGCCCGCTGGTGCGCGGAGGTTTTTGCCGGATCTATCCTGGCCAGCGCGTTCTTGTCGGCGACGACGTGCTCTCGTTCCAGGATCTGGCGAATTATTTCAACGCGAAGAAGAACGTCTCGCTCCCGCAGATTTTCGTGCGGGTGAACAAAGACTCCGACGAAGTCGAGCTGGAGCGCTCGCGTTCGCGCGACAGTGCACTGGAAGTGACCTTCGGGCTCAAGGTGCGGGTGAAAGCGCTGCGCGATGTCCGCGCGACCTTGAACAGCGTCAAGCTCAAGGCGAACAGCGAAGTCGAAGCCGCGCTCAACGACCGGATCATTTTCCATAACGATACCGAGCTGGACCTTTCCGATCTGCGGCGCCGGGCGCGGGCCTTAGGCGGGCGCTTCCAACTCAAGGCGTCGAAATCGGAGTACCTCGTCTCGAATAATCCGAGCCTGCTCGAGGAAGACGACATCCTGCTTTCGCCCGGCACATCCGGCGACGTTCTCCTGAAAATCTCGTGCGATTACGACAAGCGCGTGGGCGTGCTCGAAGTGCTGGAAGCCGATCGCGCAATCCTCGTCGGAGATACAGCGGTGCGCACAACCGCGCCGCTGGCCGATGGCGACACGATTCGAATCGATACCGGGCAATTCCTGCGCTGCGATTTTTCCGAACGGATCATCGAGGAAGAGCGCAACATCATTCGCACGCTCGAAGTGCTCGACGTCAATCACCGCTTCGGCAATGGCGAAGTCGCGCTCGAAGGAATCAGCTTCGCTCTCACCCGCGGTGAAATGGTCTGCGTGATGGGCGCGAGCGGCTCGGGCAAAAGCACTCTGCTCAAGGTCCTGGGCGGGCAACTGCAACCGTCGCACGGCCAGATTCTGCTCAATGGTCAACCGCTTTACGAGAACCTCGACACGCTCAAGCGCTACCTCAGTTACGTCCCGCAGGATGACGCTTTCGATGAACACCTGACGATCGGCGAGAACCTGCAATTCGCGGCGGCGATTCGTTCGCCGCATCTTTCGCGGCGCGATCGGACGCGGCGGCTCGAAGGCAAGTTGATCGAGCTTGGGCTAAGCGAACGGCGCGACAGCATCGTCGGCAGCGCGGTGAAAAAAACCCTCAGCGGCGGCGAGCGCAAACGGCTCAACATTGGCCTCGACATGATCGGCTCGGCCGACGTTTACCTCTTTGACGAGCCGACCTCGGGACTTTCCTCGAAGGATTCCGAGCACGTCATCGAGATCATCCGTGGCATGTCGCACAACAAGATCGTGATCGTGACCATCCACCAGCCGAGCTCGAAAATTTTCCAGATGTTTCAGAAGGCGATCCTGCTCGACAAGGGCGGGCGGCTCGTCTTCTTCGGTACGCCTAACGACATGCTGCGTTATTTCGCGGAAGCGGAACACCAGCATCAGTTCGGGGCCGATCTGGGCGCCTGCCCATCGTGCGGCACGACCCGCCCGGAGTTCATCTTCGACGTCCTCGAGACGCCGCTCCGCGACTTGAGCGGCGACATCATTTACGAGGAAAATCAGCGCGGCCAACTGGTCCCGGCGCGTCGTTATTCGCCGGAATTCTGGCGCGACAAATACGAAGCGTTCCGTCTCATCCAGGACGTGAAGCAGGTCTCCTTGCGGCGCGACCCGACGCTGCCCTTGCCGCCTATCCCGCAGGAAACACGAAGGCGCTTTCGCGGGCGCGATGAATGGACGCAGTTGCGGACGCTGTTCCGGCGCGCCTTTGTCAGCAAGTTGCGCAATCGCGGCAACCTTCTCATCACCATCGGGGTGGCGCCGGTCCTCGCCCTGATCATCGCGACCATCCTGCGCTATTCCGATAGCGGGAAGTATGACTTCGCTTCCGCCTATCACATCCCGACATTTCTTTTCCTTACCCTTATTGTCGCGATGTTCCTCGGCCTAACGAACAGCGCGGATGACATCATTCGGGATCGCGCCGTCCTGCAACGCGAGCGCAACCTCGACGTCCGGCTCAGCTATTACGTGTGCGCGAAAACGGTGTCGTTAGGCTTCTTCGCCCTCATCCAAAGCGTTCTCTTCATTCTGATCGGCAACTACATTCTCGAGATCCGCGGCATGTTCTGGCCTGATCTCGCGATCGTCTTCATAACCGCGATGAGCGGGGTGTCGTTAGGCCTGGTCGTCTCCTGCCTCGTGAGTGATCCAAAGACCGCCGCCAATATCGTTCCGCTCGTCCTGATTCCGCAGATCATCATGGGCGGCGCGCTCATTAAATACGAAGACATGAACCGCAATCTCGGGCTGGTTTACACCTTCACCCGCTGGTTCAAGGAACACCCGACGACCGACGAATCGAAAAAAATGAGCAGCCGACTTGAGGTGCCGTTTGTCTGTCAGTTCGTCGCGATGCGCTGGTCCTACGAAGAGATGGTCGTGGCACAGGCGAAGTTGAATCCCCTAACGAGACGGCAGGATGAAGCGCAGCGGCAGATCGACGCGATCGTGGCCCGGCACGAGTCGCAGCCGGATGACGAGCAGCGGCTCGGCGATCTCAAGGAAACGCTCGCCGTTCTGTCCGGGCTCGAGGCGCACAGCACGGCCGAGATGAAACAATATTTCGCGATGATCGATCGAATCCTCGCGGGCAAGATGCGATTCCACCGGCCGGCCTTTCAAAACGCGAACGGCCCGGTCACCGCTGAGCAGCTTTACGTGAACCAGAAAATCTCCGACCTGATCGCGAACGCGGAGATGGAACAAAACGACTATCGCCGCGGCGGAAAACCAAACGTCTTCTTCGGCGCGCAGAAGCGTTACTTCGGCCAGAAGGTGAGCGTTTTCACGTTCAATACCGTCGTCCTGATCGGCTCCAGCCTGGCTTTGCTCGGGCTGCTGCACTGGATCTTGCACCGGCAGTTGGACGTGCGAAGGAGTTAAGCAGACAACATGGCAGGGCGACCGCTGCGGTTGCCCACCTAACGATCGATCGGCGGGCGACGCGCCCTGCCTACAAACTATGAGTTCAAAGAAACCAGATTCGAAAACCCGGCTCATCGTCGCGGCGAGCGAGAACGATCCCGACATGCTGTATGCCACGCGCTTCTTCGCCCCCGACCCGTTCATTTTTCTCGAGCAAAACGGCAAACGAACGCTCGTCCTGAGCGATCTCGAGATCGACCGCGGGCGCAAACAGGCAAAGGCGGATGAATTTCTGCCCTACTCCGCCTTCGAAAAGGAGGTGCAGGGGAAAAGCAGAAAGGCGCCACCCTACGAAAAGGTGCTGGCCCATTTCCTAACGAAACAAAAAGTGCGCGCCGCGATCGTGCCGGCCAACTTTCCGTTAGGCTACGCCCGCGAGTTGGAGTCGCAAAAAATTCGGCTCCAGCCGACGAACGGTCTTTTCTGGCCGGAACGCGAAGCGAAGTCGGAAGCGGAATTGCGCCAGATGCGCAAAGCGCTTGAGATCACGGAAGCGGGAATGGCCCGCGGCATCGAGGTGCTGAAACAGGCGACGCCCGGCAAAGGCGAGAAGCTGCAATGGAACGGCGCCGATCTGACCTCGGAGATTCTGCGGGCGGAAATCGACACGGCGATTTTGCGCGCCGGCGGCCTGCCCGCGAATACGATCGTCGCCGGCGGCGATCAGGCTTGCGACCCGCATGAGCGCGGCCACGGGCCATTGAAGGCGAACAGCTTGATTATTCTCGACATTTTCCCGCGCTCGGCGGCGACCGGCTACTACGGCGACCTAACGAGAACGGTCGTGCGCGGCCGCGCGAGCGAGGAGCAGCACCGGCTTTGGGACACGGTCAACAAAGGCCAGGCGCTCGCGCTGCGGAAAATGAAACCGGGAGTCGACGGCCTCGATCTGCACAACGAGGTGAAGAGATTTTTCGCCGAGCAAGGCTATCCGACCGAAGTGCGGGACGGCCGCCAGGTCGGGTTCTTCCACGGCACCGGCCACGGTCTCGGCCTCGAGATTCACGAGCATCCGCGGTTCCAGAAAACCGTTTTTAAAGTCGGCCAGGTGCTGACCGTGGAGCCGGGGCTGTATTATCCGGGACTCGGCGGTGTACGCACGGAAGACGTGGTTGCAATCACGAAGACTGGGATTCGCAAACTCTCCCGTTTCCCGAACGAACTCGAAATCTAGGCGCTCAACCGCGAAAGATGAACGGCTGAGGTCAGTGGGCGTCTAATCAAGGAACATTTCTCTCTATCTCATGTACGCACCCTACGGTTTTGGCGGCGGGTTTTTCTCGTCGTACTATCTGATTCTCATCGGCATCCCGCTCCTCATCGGCTTATGGGCGCAGTTCCGCGTCAGCGGCGCCTTTCGCAAATGGGGGGCAGTGCGCGCCAGCTCGAACATCACCGGCGCGGAAGCGGCGCGCGAGATTTTGCAGGCGGCAAATATCAACGACGTGCAGGTGCTAGAGATCAACGATTACCTCGGCGACCATTACGATCCGACGCAGAAACGGCTCTGCCTTTCGAGTAACGTTTACAACACGCCTTCAGTCGCCGCGCTCGGGATCGCTGCGCACGAGACCGGCCACGCCATCCAGCATGCGCGCGCTTACGCCCCGCTCAAAGCGCGCATGGCAGTCGTGCCCGTGACTGGCATCGCGACGCGCATTCTGCCCTTCGCGATTTTGGGCGGGCTTTTTTTTCACATGACCGGGCTGATCACGATCGGCATCTGGTGCTATCTCGCGCTGCTCGTCTTCCAGCTCATCACTCTTCCGGTTGAGTTCGATGCGTCGCGTCGCGCCAAAATCATCGTGCAACAAATGGGTATCATTCAGCCGGGGACGGAGGCAGCCGGGGTGAACAGCGTGCTCAACGCCGCCGCCTGGACCTACGTCGCTGCGTTCATCGCAACATTAGGCAACCTCCTCTGGCTTCTTTCCGTGCGCGACCGCCGCAGCTAACGATGCCATCGGCCATCGCTCTGCCGGCGCCGCGTCGGATTTCCGATTTGCTGTCGTCCCCTGCCCCGACGCGTGCTAAACGTACTCGGGAGGCGATGGACCAACCGCGAACCGACGAGGATCAGCCGCTCGTCGCGCGCACCCAGGCGGGCGACGCCGCGGCCTTCGATGAGCTTGTCGTGAAATATTCCCCCCGCCTTTACGGCCTCATCTACAACATGACGGCAAACCACGAGGACACGAACGACCTGCTCCAGGATGTCTTCGCCAAGGCCTACCGCGCGATCAAAGGTTTCCGCGGCAAAAGTTCCTTCTACACCTGGATCCACACCATCGCGGTCAACATGACGCTCAACTTTTTGAAAAAGCGCGGCCGCCGTTATCATCTCAGCCTCGATGACATCGATTCCAGCGTTCAACACGATAAGGAGTTCATCGAGCTCACCTCGACGAGCAGTCCGGTGCGCGAGGCCGACCTGAGCGAGCTCCAGCGAAGATTGAACGAGGCAATGATGAAGCTGTCTGATGAACACAGGGCGGTCGTCACCATGTTCCACATTCAGGGAATGCCACACGCGGAAATCAGCAAAATCCTTGGCGTTTCGGAAGGAACCGTGCGATCGAGGCTCTTCTACGCGAATCGCCAACTGCAAAATTATCTGGACGAATTCAGAAAAAACCCCGTTGGTTAGCACGCGCAGCACGCATGGATCAGTTCGACGAAAACGAAATCGGCAAATTGCTTCGGCTCAAACGCTATGAGCAACCGCCTCCCGGATACTTCGAAAATTTCCTCCATGAATTCCATCGCCGCCAACGCGACGAACTTTTGCGCGAGCCGATCTGGAGCGTGATCTGGCACCGGCTCTCCGATTCGCTTTTCCGGCTCAACATCCCCTCGCTTACTTCCGCACCCGCCGCGGTTGCGGCGGTGTTGATTTGCGCGGCGGTGATTTCGCTCAAGGTCTATCAGGCCCCTGATGCTTCATCCTCCGTCGCGATCGTTCAGCCTCCGCGGGCGCTCGCTCCGCACGAGAGCGTGATCGAGCAGCTCGCCCGGCAGCAGGTCGCGGATAATCATTTTTCCCTCAGTGCTCCGATCCGGGTTCGCAGCCTCGGGCCCGATCTTTCCCGTCAGGTGAATGAAAGCGCCTACACTCACCGAGCCACGCCCCCGCGCTACGTGCTCGATCGGCTGCCCGTGAGTTATGAGCCGTCGTTCAATTTTTAGCGCTGCGCGGCGCTCGTTGCTCTGTCGCGGGCGCACGCCTGGGTTCGTTAGTCTGGTCGCTCTCGTTAGTCTCACGGCCCCCGCTCTCCGCGCGCAGCAGGACACAGCCGGCGCGATCAGCCGCGAAGTCAAAGCACTTTTCGAGCGATGCGGGAACGCGGTTGTAAAAATCCACGCTGTCGATGAGCATAGCGAACTTTCCGGCACCGGCTTTTTCGTCGATCCCGCGGGAACGATCTACACTTCCTATTCAGTCGGCGGCGAAGCAGACAACTTCACGGTTCAGTTCAGCGGGAAAAAATACCACGCCACACAGTTGATGGCTGATCTGCGTAGCGGCCTCGCGCTCCTCAAGATCGACGCCGCGACACCGTTCTTGCCGATTGGCAAATCTTCCGACCTCGGCCTCGCCACGCCGGTTGTTGCGATTGGTTATCCGCTCGACCTTCCCGAGTCGCCCAGCTTCGGGATGGTTGCAGGCTTCGATCGCAAATATCTCGGTCGCTATTTTTCGACCACGCACCTGCGCGTCAATCTCGCTACCCAGCGCGGTGAAGCCGGCGCGCCGCTCCTCAACTTCAGTGGCCAGGTCGTCGGCATTCTCGTCAGCAGCGTCGATAGCGGTTCGGCTTGTTACGCGCTGCCGATCGATGCGGCCGAGAAAATCCGGCGCAACTATGTCCGCTTCGGCGACGCGCACCACGGCTGGATCGGCATCGACGTGCAGCAGGCCGAGAATCCAATTGCCGGTTCGACCGCGGAGATGACGCAGATTCGTGACGACGCGCCCGCGGCTGAGTCCGGTCTGGAACCGGGCGATATCCTTTTGCAGGTGGGCAACATTGCGGTCCATCAGCCGGAAGACGTGATCGACGCATCCTTCTTCATCACTGCTGGTGACTCGGTTCCGATCACGGTCATGCGCGGCGACAACAAGGTGACCGTCAACGTCCAGGCCGCCTCGACCAAAGCCGAGACAATGGCACTTGCCCCGGCGCCAAAGGCTGCCGTCCCGCTGCGGCTTGATTCCGCCGCGAGCAAAACGCCTTGAGCCGCCAAACTCTTTCTCGTTAGGCGCTCGTGCCGGGATCGACGCAAGCGCGCGGTCAGATCAGCCGGCGAAATTCGTCTTCCGAGAGAATCTGCACGCCGAGTTGCTTTGCCTTCGCCAGCTTGCTGCCGGCTTCCTCGCCCGCGAGCACGAAGTTGGTTTTCTTGCTCACGCTCCCGCTCACCTTTCCACCGTGCCGGATAATCTCCTCGGCGATCTCCTCCCGCGGCTGACTCAAAGCACCCGTGATGACCCAGATTGTTCCCTTGATCTTCGAATCGCCTGCCGCCGGCTTCGGCTCGCTCGTTAGGCGTAAGCCCGCCGCCCGCAGCTTCTCGATCATCTCGCGGTTGTGCGGCTCGCGAAAAAACTGCGCGATACTGTTTCCAACGACCTCGCCGACATCCGGAATCCGCTGCAATTGCTCCGGCGTCGCCGCCATCACCGCATCGAGATCGGGAAAATGATCGGCCAGGGCGCGCGCCGCGCTCACCCCCACATGGAGGACGCCGAGGGCAAAGAGAAGACGCCAAAGCGGCTGTTGTTTGCTCCTTGCAATCGCGCCGAGCAGGTTGGCAACGCTTTTCTCGCCCATTCTTTCGAGCGCGCGCAGTTCTTCACTCGTTAGGCGATAAATATCGCTCACTTCCCGGACCAGCCCGCGACTAACGAGTTGCTCGACCATCGCTTCGCCGAGACCCTCGATGTCCATCGCCCCGCGTGAGGCGAAATGCTCGATCCGCCGCTTCAACTGCGCCGGGCATCGCGCATTGACGCAACGCACTGCGACCTGGCCCTCGTCCTTTACCACCTTGCTCCCGCAGACCGGACACTTCGTTGGCATCCGGAAGCTCTTCTCCGAGCCATCGCGCAGATCCGTCCGTACACTCACGATCGCGGGAATGACCTCACCGGCCTTTTCGACCACAACCGTGTCGCCGATCCGAATATCTTTGCGTGCTATTTCCTCCTCGTTGTGCAGCGTCGCGCGCCCGACCGTGCTGCCACTTACGACGACCGGCTCGAGCGCCGCGACCGGCGTGAGCACACCGGTGCGGCCGACTTGCACGAGAATGTCGAGCAACCTGGTCTCGACCCGCTCGGCTTCATACTTGAAGGCCATCGCCCAACGCGGCGCTTTCGCAGTCACCCCTAACGACTCGCGCTGCGCAAAGGAGTCGACCTTGACCACCGCGCCGTCGGTCTCGTAAACGAAATCGTGCCGAACCTTCTCCAGCTCGTGAATCGCGCGCAGAATTCCTTCCAATGAATCCGCCGTCCACCAGCGTTCGTTGCAGGGCAGCCCTAGCTTCTTCAGCAGCGCGATGAGCTCCAGTTGATGTGCAAGCTCGACCCCTTCCACCGCTCCTGTTCCATAAAAAATCACGCCTAACGGACGCTGCGCCGTGATCGACGGATCGAGCTGCTTCAACGATCCGGCCGCCGAATTGCGCGGATTCGCAAACACCGGCAGCCCCGCTTCGCTCCGCTCCGCGTTCAGCTTCGCGAAACCTTTCTTTGTCATGAACACTTCCCCGCGCACCTCAAGGATGCGCGGCGGATCGCCCTTTAACCGTTTCGGCAGAGAACGAATGGTGCGGATGTTTTGCGTGACATCGTCGCCCGTGGTGCCGTCGCCGCGCGTCGCGGCGTATTGAAGTCGCCCGTTTTCGTAAAGCAGCGAAACGGCAACACCGTCCACCTTTGGTTCAACCACGACGGGAATCTTGTCGTTAGGCAAGATCTTTTTCATTCGCCGATAGAAAGCCGCGACCTCTTCCTCCGAGTAAGTGTTATCGAGGCTGCGCATCGGCACGCGATGAGTAACTGGTGCGAAGGCCTTGTGCGGCGCGCCGCCGACCTGCTGCGTCGGCGAGTCGGGCGTTGCGAACTGCGGATAGCGCTCTTCCAGTTCAACCAGCTGGCGATAGAGCCGATCATATTCGCGGTCGGAAATCGCCGGCGCCGCCTCCTCGTAGTAGCGGCGATTATGCTCTTCAATATCCGCGCGCAGCTCTGCGATCCGCTGCTCCGCCGAAGACTCGCTTTCCGCCATGAATGAGCATACGAACCACCGCAAAGAAGGGCAAGATTGTAAGTAACGATCCCCGGCTAGGACGTCTTTGCTTGCTCGCTATCTGGAATCTTTAGCCCGACGTAAGTGCCGGCACTAATTCCAAGCAGGCCGAGCAGAGTGGCGCTGAATTGCGGCATCGCCAGTTGATTGTAAACGTTTGCCACAAACATTATGCCGAGAACGATGGTCCAAATCAGAATTTGAAACCGATGAAACTCAACCACCACTTTCTTATCTTCGTTTTTCTCTGTCAGTAAGTCATACATCACGCCCTTCCAGGCAGGCCGCCTAAAGTAATCCAGTTGCCGTTCCAAATCGTCAATCTGACCCTTCTTCAGGGTCTGCGCCTCCGCGTTCGCGGCCAGTAGAGCCTCCGCGTGCGGATCAATCGCGCCTCGGTTTTGCTCCAATTTCTTCAGATCCTTTTTCGCCTCATCGATCAAGGCACAGATCTCGAGGCATATCTTTCGGCGCGGCTGAGAAAGATCGACCGCGGGTAAGTCGGATTGGCTGGGAGTAGCCGGAGCTCTTCCAGAATCGACAAAGACGGAAGCGACCGTCGTGCTCGCGCTGATTCCGATCAGGCCCAGGACCGAAGTGTTAAGGGTGTCAGTAGCACCAATGATAACCCAAAGAAAAAAGAACGCGGCAAGGACGAGGAAGAACCAAAAAGCCATCTGGGTGCGCGAGAGACTGTAAGGCCAGCGCTTATCCGGTCGCAGAGGCGCCGTCGTGTCGCGGATGATATCTGTCCAGCGGGCGAGAGAGAGAAAGACAATGAAAGCCCCCAGGATAATCGCCACACCCAGCCAGAAACGGAAGGGCGGAATCAGGGTGAAAATAAACCGGTTCTCCGTCTTCGCGGCCGTGGGTAGAACGTAGGTGGTTATTTCTTCACCGTTTTCGAAACCGACCGATACCTTCATGGGCTTCGTAAAGCGCGGATGATTCAGGATCCTGGTCCACTGCTCCTTGGAAGTTTCTGTTCGCTCGAGGGTAAAGCGCAGATAATGCACCTGGGGAATTTCGACCGAATCAACGTCCGCCGGCTCCGCCCAATTTTGTTCCGGGTGAATCCCGGTCAGAGGCACGTCGTCGAGGAAGGGAATCAGGTCCGTGACTTTCGCATCCTTAGGAAAGCGATCCTGGTTTCGCGGATCATTCAGCCATGCTTTCAGGTGCTTGACATAGATAGTGACGACGTCCCCTCGCCGGGCGACACACGCGTCCTTTTGCCGATTTTTGCTCGGTCGAGTTTCATTGTTCACGTGATAGACGCCGGTGTCACCATACCGCGGAAAGGTCGTAGCTGACTCCTTGGCCGCGCCCCCCGTCCCGCTTGGGGACGGAGTGGGACTGAGCACAGGCGATACTACGGCTTGATCGGCCCCGACAGCCGCGCGCCCGGCGAATAGGAACAAGAGCAGACAGACATAACAGAGCTTCATGGCAAGCTAAGACTTAGTTAACAATCTGCTGTGAGTTGGCCTGCAGTTACGGCGAGTAATTGATAGACAAATCGACGCGCGTGAGACGCTGGTTTTTCGCGAGCAGTGTCTCTTCGATCGTTTTCGCCAGTTCCGCGGAGACCGGAATCTTAAACTGTCGGTTGGTCGGTCCCGTCGCTTTTGCAAAGGGATTCTCCATCGTCTGCGGGTAGCCGGACAAAGCTTTGCCCGCGCGGTCGAGAATGACGACCTCAAGAGTGCCCGGGTTAGTGTTCTGGCTCTTCGTTAACTTGATCGTGAATCGATAGGGAAGATGAGCGACCGTGCCTTCGACAATCTGCGTCTCCTTCCCGTCCAGTTGAACAAGATTGGGCTGCGGCAATTTTTCCCGTTCGTAAGCCGGGGCTGAATATCTCTTCCCGCCAGGCGCAACTCCCTCCAGTCGCTCTCGAAAATGATAGCGAACTTCAAAGGAAAACTGCAAAGGACGCGCTTGTGATGTTTTGTCCGCGACAGCCGTGTCCGCCGCCATTCCGAACAGTGCAAGCGAGGTATACAGAAGCAGATGAAGTCCGGGTCGAATGGCTTTCGCCGACCGCGTTAGTTCGCTCCCAGTCATTCGCTTTGCCTTTAATGTCCGCTCGGTTGCAACGGATAAATCACACCGTTGACCACCGCTGGTATCCCAGGAAAGAGTTGGTATTGGATAGCTGGAGACGGAGCTCCGCCCCCATTCGCAGCGTGAGGGATGCCGGTGGGAACTCCGATGGCTCTTGCACAGGCAACACTGATCTCGCCGAGATGGTTTGATGGGCCGCCATCGGCCACCACCGCTTCAACGGTCCTTCCATTGGTTGTATTGGTCACGATCGCCCGACATCCCATCACAATACCGGCAACTCCCTTCAGGATCATTGGTGGCACTACGATGAATGGAACAGTCGCGGAGTCAACATACTTGAAAGGCGAGGAACGCGGCAGGCTGTTTCCGTTCGCGTCCCGCAAATGGAGCGAAGTTGCCGAGACGTACGCGCCGGGACAAGGATCTCCCGCGCCTTGAATAATCGGGTTGCCGTTCTCTTCGCCCGTATCGGTGACAACTCCGAACCAATTGCCCGGCCCACCGGCATTATCGATCACATCGAGTGTTTTACCCACATAGCCGCGAGGCGCATAACATGGGTCTCCGCCAAACTGCCCGTTCGCTCCGTCGCCATCGAGAGTTGCGCCGGAGGAGAAAGTAACACTGCGGTCGTCTTCTTCCACGATGTCCCGGCCGTGAATGGTTCCAATGATTCTGCTCATATGTGTAACTCAGGTTTGTCGTTGCTCTGCTGTTCTGTCGTGCTCTGAAGTATGTTTATTAGCAACCGGAGTTAGAGAAGGGCGAATCCAATCGCTTTGTTGATCGCGCCGGCGGCGACCGCGAGGGCGGCATTGATAGCGTCCTGAGCGGCTGCCTTGACTGTTACCTCGATTGCCAAGAGGGAAGTGGCCTCCGATTCTTTGATTTGTTCGAAGGCAAACTTTACGTCATCATCGGTAATGACTCCCGCGAGCCGGTCTTTCCCTATTTGCACCGTGCCGTCAGCAATCAGGTGGGCGCGAGCTTTGAGATAACTCTCGAGATCGGCGGCATGTCCCTTTGCCGCGCCGAGCGCGGCTGAGAGCATATTTTGGCTGAGGTCGGATACATCCAGGTCCATAACTTATTGCGTTGAGGTGCTCTTCTTCAAACCGGCGCTGAAAACCGAACTGCGCTTTTTTGCGATCTCGATCTGTTGCAGGGCAAGAAGCGTCGCCCGCAAGCCAGTCGTAAGGGAGGTGCGGGGTGAGCCGCCATGTTGCTGGAGATCACGATACCGTTGTTCCAGTTGCTCGATCGCGCTGATTTCTTCCTGGTTTTTGTTACTCACGTTGAGCAGCGTTGCGCGAGCCTTAATGGTTTCGAGGGTACCGATTGCTTCTGAGAAGAACTTCTCCCGGTCGGCGACCGAAAGTTGGCCTGCATCCGCTGCTGCAATCGCGGTTTGAGTCTTAACAGACAGATCAGTCAGCAACCGGTCGGTTGTTTCGTCATAGGGAGAGACGAAGCTGCACCCGGCGAGAAGGAGCGCGAGCGGAAGGACAAGCTGCAGGCCGAATTGTTTCATGTTTGATATTTCAGAGCATTCAGCGCATCGGCCTGGCTCTCGACCAGTTTCTCGTAGCCGAGCATGGCGTGATCACCTACGTCGGGCTGCAGGTGACCGGCGATCTCAAAAAAATCCTTAAAACTTAGAAAGGTGCGACTGAGAAAGTTTGTCCAGCTGCTGCTCTCCAGTTGAGGCTTGCCATCGCTTCCGAAATGAATCATCTGGCCAACGTCAGCATAGTCCCATCCACGAAAGGGAACCCGCGGAACGAGGTCCTGGTTATTGACAAAACGAAAGGTCCGGCGGCTGAGAAGGTGATCGTAGTTCCCGCAAAACTGGTAGAGGCCGATCCGAGGTTGTCCAAACGTGTAGATACCGTTGACCGATCGCAGCGGCGCCCCCGACCACATGGAAAAAACGCCGGCGGCGAGAGCGGCAAGCGCGCCTCCGAGACTATGGCCGGTGAGCCAGAGGCTTGGTAGTTGTGTCATGTCAGGCGCCACATCGGGCGTGGGAACAAGATTGTCCACGGCGACGGCGATCTTGTCCCAGGCGTCGCGCAATGCATGACCGAAGCCGGCATGAATAGCGCCCACCTCAGGACCACTCTCAAAGAGCCAGGGAAAACTTACCGGACTGGCTTGAAGGTCAGTCATCCAGTTTTTGAAGTCCTTTGTTCCGCGAAAAGCGATCACGACAAATCCGGGTCCACCTGCAGCGATGGCATAAACATCCTCAAACTGTTGCGTGAGGTCGATCCAAATGAAACCAGTCAGTCCCAGTTGCTGCGCGACCGCTCTCGCGGGTTGATTGTCCAGGTAAGCGGCGGTGCAAAGACGGGCGAGGAGGAGCGCGTTATTCGCGCTAAAGCCGGTGGCGTTGGCATCGAACGGCATCACAACCATCAGAGCAGGGCTGCGCCTCGTTGCCCATAGGCTTTCTCCCTGAACGAGGAAGCACTCCTGCTCTCGCCTTTGCCCTACAATCGATGTCAGGGCGTCGCGGCTGCCCAGTTGCCGAAGGAATTTTAGCGCGACCCATTTTCTCCTTTGCAACGGGCCGCGCCGTTGGTAGAAGAAGCGACGATTTTGTAAAACTTGGAACCTAATGAGTCCCCCGAAGAAATTGTCAGTCCTGATCGCGCACCGTGCCCCGCTAATGCGTTTTGCGTTGACTACTTTGGTGCGATCGGACGCCCGCTTCAGGGTAGTCGGCGAAAGCGGAGAAGCGCCGGTCATTCGCCGCCTTTTTGCTGAGCATGCGCCGCAGTTGGTAATCCTTGGCCTGACTTTGCAACATGGCGATGGCTTCTCGTTGTTGAAGGATTTTCGGAAGATGAACCGGGCCAGCGCAGCATTGGTAGTCACGGCTCGGACTGATTCGCTGTCCGTGCAGCGCGCCTTCAAGTCAGGAGCGCGGGGTTATGTCGTGGCGACGGATCAGCCGGAGGAGATTCTCCTTGCTCTGGAGAAACTCATCGCAGGAGAGTTGTATGCGAGCGGCTCCGTCTCGCGCGGTTTACTGCAGATGCTGGCGAACGGGTCGGTCGAGGCACGGCGCGATGCCTGCGGCGATTTGAGCGACCGCGAACTGCAGGTGTTTCGATTGCTCGGGAGCGGCCTCGGCAGTTCCCGCGTCGCGCAGGAGTTGCACTTAAGCGTAAAGACGATTGAGACTCATCGGCAACGCATAAAACAGAAACTCGGCCTGACGAATGGGGCGGAGTTAACGCGCCGCGCAACCGAATGGCTCGTGACCGCGGCGCGCGAGCGCGCCATTTCCAATGGGGTCGGCCGCAACGCGTCGCGCCACACGTGAATCGTTCCCTCCGACTCGCGCTCGCTCAAGCAGCGATTCTTGTCTCCTCCGGTTTTGGGCAGAGCCCGGCGCCGGTTGATCAACTCATTCCGTGGCTCCTTGGCGAAGATGCGCAACTGCGCGGCCTTCCCTTTGCCGAGGTGATCGCCGACGCGACCGGCAAGAAGGTTCGCGCGGTCGATCCGCGCGATGAAACCGATCAGCGGGTGATCAAGCAGATCTCGACCGTGCTCGATGAAGTCGTTAGGCGAATGAACGCGCCGGAGAGCGTGATTCAGCAGGTTGCGCGCATCAACGAAGTGAGCAGTCACTTTGAAGATTTGCTTTGTCAGTTGTTGAACGCCGCACCCGGATTGCGCTGCGATTTTCCGCGCACTGCCGAAGGCCATGTGCAGCGCTCGGGCTATCCCGATTTGCGGATTGTCGACGAGAAGACGAAGCGCGTCTTCTATCTCGACCCAAAGCTTTACGCGAGCGGAAGTCGGGAGAGCAGTTTTCGCACGTTTTACTTCGAGCCAAAGAGAGCCACGAACAAAGTGCTCGATGACGCGGTGCATCTCGTCGTTGGCTTCGAGCATGAGCCGCGGAAGGATGGACTCTGGAGATTTATCCGCTGGGACCTGGTCGATCTCTCGCGCTTTCAGGTGAAGTTGAAAGCGGAATTCCAGGGCAGTAACCACGATCTCTATCGCGCGGAAGCGATCGTAGCGAGGAGCGCGAAGTGAATTCCCATTGCCGAGCAGAGGCGCGGCGGCAATGGTATCAAGGTGATCATCCAGGCCACGGAAGCCTTTCAGTTCGACACGATTGACGACGTGCTGCGCGATATCGCGGCCGGCAAAATGGTGATCGTGACGGACGATGCCGACCGCGAAAACGAGGGCGACCTGATCATGGCGGCGGAGAAAGCGACGCCGCAGGGGATCAATTTTATGACGATATACGGCCGCGGCCTCATCTGTGTGCCGATTTCGGCCGAGCGCGCTGACCAGCTCGGATTGCAACGGATGGTGGCGCAGAATCGCGAAATGTATCGGACCGATTTTACGGTCTCGGTGGATGCGGCCAAAGGCGTCACGACCGGCATCAGCGCGCATGATCGGGCCGCGACCATTCGTACGATCGCGCGACCGAAATCCGGGCCTAACGACCTCGTCCAGCCGGGACACATCTTTCCTCTGCGGGCGAAGGAAGGCGGAGTGCTGCGACGGGCCGGACACACCGAGGCAGCGGTTGATCTCGCCCGGCTCGCGGGATTGGAGCCGGCAGGCGTGCTGTGCGAAATCCTGCACGACGACGGAACGATGGCGCGGCTCCCCGAGCTGATGCAGTTCAAGGAGAAACACAAGCTTCGCATCTGCACGATTCAAAGTCTGATCGGCTGGCGCAGGGTGCGCGAGAAGCTGATCGTTCGCGAGCAGATCGTAAAGCTGCCGACCGATTACGGCGATTTCGACCTCCACATGTATCGCTCGACGATCGACCACGCCCATCACCTCGCGCTCGTGAAAGGAAAAATTTCCAAAAACAAGGCGACGCTCGTGCGCGTGCACAGCGAATGCCTCACCGGCGACGTCTTCGGCTCGCGCCGCTGCGATTGCGGGAATCAATTACACGCCGCGCTCAAGCAAATCAGCGAAGCGGGCGGCGTCCTCGTTTACATGCGGCAGGAAGGTCGCGGGATCGGGTTGGCGGCGAAAATTCACGCCTACAAATTGCAGGAGGAGGGCCTCGATACAGTCGAAGCGAATGCAAAGCTCGGTTTTCCGATGGACCTGCGCGATTACGGAATCGGCGCGCAGATTCTTTATGATCTCGGTGTGCGCAAGTTCCGTTTCCTGACCAACAATCCGAAGAAAGTTGTCGGTCTCGAAGGCTACGGCATCCAGATGGTCGAACAGGTGCCGATCAAGAGTAAGCCGAACCCGCACAATGCGCGCTATCTCGAGACCAAGCGGGTAAAGATGGGGCATCTGTTGTGAAGGCTGGGCTCGTTACATCGTTACCTCGTTACATCGTTACATCGTGGCCGATTCACGATTCACGATTCACGCTTCACGCTTCACGCTTCACGATTCAATCCTGCCAATGTCGCAGCTAGCCCCGACAAAGCCGCGCCCGAAGAATGCTCCCCACCGCTTTGTTCTCGTCGAGAGCCGGTTTATTTCGAAATACGTCGACGGCCTTATCCAACATTGCACAAAGGAACTGCGCGCCCTCTCGCCAGGGACGGACGTCTGCCTTCTT
>JAICXG010000036.1 GCA_025980625.1 Chthoniobacterales bacterium | reverse complement strand
CTTGGACCAACTGACCGAGTCCTGGAATAAAAAAGCTGCAAATTGCCGCGACGACATTACCGGTGGAGCCTTGTCCTGCCATGATGGCAAGCTTCACCGCGCTATCATCAGGCGCAACCCGCAAGATCGCGCATGGCTAAGCCATGGTTCCTGATTAAGGCAACCTACTACCTAAGTCGTTCGACATCAGGATCGCGCCCGTGAGGATTCGAACCTCAAACCTTCTGATCCGTAGTCAGATGCTCTATCCAGTTGAGCTACGGGCGCCAATCGTCGATTTTACCTGGGAAGAGAGCGGTTGAAATGCGCCATTCAATGCCGTCCTGTGACGGCGAATTTCGTGGCACATCCCATGGCCGGGAGGCCTTACTATATTCGTTTCGAAGCGCCGTCAAACTGCCGCACAGGGACACAGTCCGATTGACAAAATGAGCGAGATTGGGCAAACTGTGAATTAAATACCGGAGGCTGACGCCGGGACACGACTGACGGAAAAGTTCTACGGAAGCCTGCCTTATGCACCCGATCCACTCCTACGGTTCCGCGCCGTAACCTGCTCGAAGCTTCGCACTCTTACCCGATAGCCCGGCATCCGCAGCCCTATCTTGAGACGATTTAGCAAGGGAAATACTATGATGAAACTAACAAGGCCCCTGTTTTACATTCTGGCGACGCTTACACTACCACTGGCCGGGACGGTTGCCCCGGCCGCATCACTGACTATCGTGCAGACGTTCGATTATCCTGATTTTATCGAACCGACGGCCGCAACTCTGCCACAGAAGGTTAGTGACCAGGGAGACCTGGTCGGCACTGTGGTTGACACTACCGGCGCAGTGCAGGGATTTATTTACAAGGTGCGCCTGGGTAGGTTCAGCGCTGCGTTCCATGACCCTGACGACACTGGGCGCGTGACTCAAGGCCGGGGGATCAACAACAGACGCCATGTCGTGGGCGAATACCTGAACGGAAGCGATGGCACCTTTCATGGATACAAGCTGTTGCACCCTTCTTTTGTTAACTTCGATGTCACCGGCGCCCTGGACACGATCCCATTGGGAATTAACAATGTCGGTGACTTTGTTGGTACGGTAATTTTCAGTGATGGGACGCAGCCGGCCTTCGTTAGCTTGCGCGGAAAAGTCACGACCTTCGCCGTGCCCGAGGCAACCGCGACCTTTGCTTATCAGTTAAATAGTGCAAACGAGATCATCGGTTACTACATCGACTCCAGCGGGATCACACACGGTTACACCCGTGACAGCGCCGGCATCCTGACGTTTCCGATCGACGTAGCCGGTGCGACCGGAACGATTCTGTTTGGGAATAATGATTCGAATTGGGGAGTAGGTCGGTATACGGATGCTTCAGGCGTAACTCATGGGCTCTACTTCATCACACCCGACGATATCCAGAGCTATGATTATCCCGGCGCAACCTTCACTTCGCTGAATGGGATCAATAAACTGGGGATGGTCGTTGGTTACTACGTCGACACGGCTGGAGTTAGCCATGGATTAGTGGCACAGGTGAACGCTACGGGCACCAGTAAACCTAACACCAGCATACCGGTGGCACCGGTTAAGTTAGTCCAACCGTCGCCTGAGATGTTGAAGATCGGGGCGACGCCAGCTTTGTAATCGGATCTGCCTGCGCGGGGCCCAAGCCTGCCAACTCGCATTCCCCATTGTCCCCGGCTGATCACGGGCCCGCGAATTACGCCAAATAGCATCCGCGCTCCTCTTTCCTCGATGGCGACGCCGCCGCTTTGCCGGTTGGCGTGCACGGGCGATGATCTCGGCCCATGACTGTGTTTATCGGCTGCGGGTTTGCGGCGAAATATCTCGAGGGAGGCGGCAATTTTTCCGTCCCGCTGCAATGGATTCTCGGCCTGCAACGGTTAAAGCAGAACGCGATCTGGCTCGAAGTGCTGCCCGCGAGCGGCGATACGGCGCGCGACCACGCCTGTGTCCTGAATTTCCAGCGACAACTCCGCGTTTACGGGCTCGCCGGCAGCTATTGCCTCCTCTACAAAGAATCCGGCGGCGACGCGCACGAACTCGACGCGCTGCGCTGCATCGGCATGTCGAAACGCGCACTGCGCAGCCGCCTGGCGGCGCCCAACGTTCTCCTCAATCTCGCTTATTCGCTTCACCCGCCCTTCCTCCTCGAGTTTGAGCGGCGCATCTTTTGCGACCTCGATCCGAGCGAAATTTTTTACTGGATGACGAAGCTCGATGTCGGGCAGCGGCATCATCACGAGTTCTGGACGATCGGGCTCAATGTGCACGCACCCGACTGTGCCCTGCCCAGTTCGCCGCTCGCCTGGCGCACATTTTATCCGCTCGTTGACACGGAATTGTTCCGGCGCCGGCCGTTGCCGCGGCGGCCGAAGTTCACTACCATCGGCCAGTGGTATTGGGGCGGAAGCGTGGAAGTGGATGGGGATTTTCCCGACCTCTCAAAAAAGCATGCTTTTGCCCCGTACCTCGACCTGCCGGCGCGTGTGGCGGAGGCGAATTGGGAGCTGGCGATGAACCTGAACGCCGATGATCCCGAGGTCGAGCGGTTGCGCGGGCGCGGCTGGCATGTGGTCTCGCCGCATCGGGTCGCGCGCACGCCGGCAAAATACCGAAATTACCTCACGTCGGCGTCGGCGGAGTTCACTGCGATCAAGGGTGTGGATGTGCGCTGGAAGACGGGCTGGATCAGCGATCGGGCGGCGGCCTTTCTTGCGCTCGGTCGGCCTGTCATCACAGAGAAGACCGGCGCAAATAAATATCTGCCGGCGGAAAGCGGGATGTTTTTCGTCGATGGCGCAGAGGAGGCGGCGGAGGCGGCCCGCCGAATTCTCCGAGAGGGAAAACGGCTCGCCCGGGCCGCTCGCGATTGCGCGGTGGAGGTTTTCGATTCTGCGAAAAATCTCCGGCAAATTCTCGGGCTTTGAGCGGCCGAAAACGCACCGAAAAAACCGCACGCATTCGCCGTTGCAAAAGCAAAACGGGGTGTTACTCGTGTTGCCGTTATGGCCGATCTCATCAAATCGGATGAACTGAAAAACCGCCTGAAAAAAATCCCAGAATGGGAGCTGGAGAAGAAACATCTCGAGCGCACGTTTGAGTTCGACGATTTCTCCGAGGCGATCGATTTCGTGAACAGTGTCGCCGAGGTGGCGGAGGAAGAGGAACATCATCCTGACATCGACATTCGTTTCAACAAAGTTCGGCTGCTGCTCTCGACGCACAGCAAAGGCGGACTAACCGATCTCGATTTTAATCTCGCGGAGCGGATCGACACACTCTCGGAGTAGCGGCGATGGCAGAGCCGAAGGGCAACCCGGCCGCGCCCTCGCGTTCACGGATGCTGGTCGCGGCCTTGGTGGTTGTGCTGATAGTGATGGCCATTTGGTGGGTGGTCGACTACCGGCAAAAACCACCGCCGCCGCCGCGGGGGCAGATGTTGAATCGCTGAAGAGTTAAAGCGAAAGAGGCTGCCTCGCTTCAACCCTTCAACCCTTCAACCCTTCAACCCTTCAACTCCTCTACCGCCCTTCATCCACGTCGATGTATTCGAACATCGTCTGGATATCATTGCGACTTTCCAGACCGCTCTCGCGTTTGCGGCGCGCGAGCGTGGGCGTGACTTCATCATTCCAGCCGCACTTGCGCATGAAGTCGTTCCAAATCTCGATCTCTTCGTCATTGGGCTTGCGGCCGCGTTCGAACGCCCATTGCAGGATTTGCTCGTCTGTGCCGTCCTGCTCCAGGACGCGCGCCTTCACATCTCCATAGGCCAGGCCGAGGAACCGCACACAGCGGCCATCGAAACCTTTACCTAAATTCGGCACCCAATCGGCCGGCAGCTCGCCTCTGTCGTGCGCGCGGATCTTGTCCAGCATGCGGCCGAAGTAAACCAGGCCACCAACTTTGTCCGCCGGACTGCGTGCGGGAAATGCGTTCGTTGTCATGCTGAAAGCTTGCGCCCGCTTTGTCCCTTGTCCACGGCCCGGCGCTGTCGGATGGTCGCGAAGTGGACAGGATCGCAGGAATCGAGACCGAATACGGCTGTCTGGTAGGCGCGGACGCGGCGCATCCGAACGGCGACGCCTGGCCGGTGCGGGTGAAAAATCATCTCTTCCGCAAGATGCGCGCGGGGGTGATCGACCTCCATTATCGCGATTACGAGGAACCGCCGGGCAACGGCGGGTTTCTCCTCAATGGCGGCCGGATTTATCTCGACATGGGTCACCTGGAATATGCCTCCCCCGAGTGCCGGCAGCTGCGCGACATGGTTGCCTACGATCTGGCCGGAGACCAACTCCTGCACGGCGCGTTAAAGTCGTTAGGCGTGAGTGAGTCCGTGTCGTTCATCAAGAATAATGTCGATCATCACACGGGCGCGACTTTTGGTTGCCACGAGAATTATCTGATGCGGCGCGAAGCGCAGTTTTCGCCCGCCGCGCTTGGCGCACTGCTCGCTTTTCTTGCGACCCGCCAGATTTTTACCGGCGCCGGGCGAGTTGGGCAGGCCAATCCGCTCGCTTTCGACTTCGAGGTGTCGATGACGGAGGAGACGATCGAATTCCAGCTGAGCCAGCGGGCCGACCACATCGTGAACGACATTTACCAGTGGGTGCAATTCAATCGCGCGATCATCAACGCGCGGGATGAGCCGTTGGCGGATTATCGGAAATATCGCCGGCTTCATTTGCTCATCGGCGACTCAAACATGAGCCCGTTCGCAAATGCGCTCAAGATCGGCACGACCGCCTGCATCCTCGCCCTGCTCGAGGCGGGACTCTTGCCTAACGACCTCACATTGCTCGACGCCGTCCAGGCAACGCGCGAGATCTCGCGCGATCCGACCCGGCGCTGGGTGGTCGAGCTGGAAGGCGGCCGGACGATCGGCGCGCTCGATGTACAATGGCAACTGCACGCGCTTGCCCGACGGCATCTCGGCGGACGCGACGAGGAAACAGATTGGCTACTCGACAGTTGGAGCTACACCCTCGATGCGCTCGCTAGTAAACCGGAAGCGCTCCTCGGCGGCGTGGATTGGATCAGCAAACGCTGGCTGCTCGAGCAGTTCATGGCGGCGGAAAATCTTTCCTGGAACGATCCGTGGTTGCAAAGCCTGGATCTTGAATATCACAACGTCGATCCCGAGCGCGGGCTTTTCTTCGGCCTGAAACCGGCAAAGCGGATCGGGGAATGGAATAACCTCGTCCGGCAAAAAGACGCCACAGTCGCGCCGCCCTCCGACACCCGTGCGAGCGGCCGCGCCCATGCCGTGGCTGCTTTTCGCAAGGAGAAACGACCCTATGTGATCAACTGGGATTCAATCGCCTGCGAGAGCCACGATTTTCTCGTGATGGGCGACCCGTTTCGCACCTACCTCGAGGAGGTCGAGCAATTCGTTAGGCGGAAACGCGGCTTGCAGCCTTAGCCAGCGCGGGGCGCTCCCCGAGACCTCGAGATCCTCGCTTTGCATTTCCGAGATGAATTGTAGATTCCGCTCCGCCAGTCCAACCCGCTCGACGCCATGATTACCGTAATGCGCAAACACCACAAGATCCTGATGATCATCATCACGGCGCTTGTCTGTATCTCCTTCTCCTGGTTTTATAATCGGACCGATTTCAGCAGTATTGCCAAAGGCACGGTTGGCACCTTCTACGATCACCCGGTTTCGCAGGTTGAGTTCCAGCGCAACGCGCGCCTTCTCCGGCTCGCGAGCCAGCTCGGGATGCACGAACTGGTGCAGGCCCTGACGATCGGCGCGCAGAGCGAAACGGAAGCTTTCGATAATTTCGCCTGGAACCTGATGGTGTTACGGCACGAGGCGGACCAGCTCGGGATCCAGCCGACGACCGCGGAAATCGCACGTGAGGTCAAGTCGCTGCCCGCCTTCAATGGGGACAAAGGTTTCGATCTCGCCGCCTACAATAACTTCGCCGATCACGTTCTCGGTTCGATGGGCTTCAGCGAGGCGCAGATCGAGGAACTGGCGGCCGACCAGATCGCGCTCGGACGATTGAAGAAAATCCTGAGCGCGGGAGTGAGTGTGCCCGAGGGCGACATGCGGGAGAATTTCACGAAGGCGTATGCCAAAATGCAGGTGGCGTTGGTGCGTTTTAAACCGGAGGAGTTTGCGAACGATGTGCAGGTGAGCGACGACCAGATCAGCAAGTACTACGACGCGCACAAGGTGGAACTGAAGAGCGAAGAAAAACGGCAGGTGAAGTTCGTTACTTTCGCCCTCACGGAGGAGCAAAAGAAACTGACCGGCAAAGAGCGGATCGACGCGCTGCAAAAACTGGCAAACGAGGCGAATGATTTCACCGAGGCGCTCCAGGCCCAGGGTGGCAGCTTCGATGCGGCGGTGCAGAAGTTTCATCTCACGCCCAAGGAAACCGGCGACATCACGCAGGCCGCGCCCGGGCCGCTCCTCGCGGGCAAACCTCAGCTCGTCCAGGCGGCATTTGCCCTAACGAAAGATTCGCCAAACAGCGACGCGGTCCAAACGGCCGATGGTTTCGATATTCTTCACCTTATGAAAGTCGAGCCACCGCATCCGCTGACACAGCAGGAAGCGCGAACCCAAATCGTCGAAACCCTGAAGAAACAGGAGAGCGAACAGAAAGCCACGGCGAAAGGGAACGAAGTGGCGGAAAAACTGCGTGCGGCGTTGAAGAACGGCCAGAGCATCGAAGCCGCCGCGAGCGCGACCGGCGTGAAGCTCGAGAACCTGCCGGCGTTCTCACTCGCCGACACTCCGCCGGGCGCGACGCCGCCGCCCAAGCCTGAGCCAAAAAAGGAGTCGCCCGAGATGGGCTACATCAAACAGACGGCCAGTTCTCTCGCAGCCGGAGGTGTGAGTGATTACGTCGCGGCGCCGGATGGTGGATTCGTTCTCGTACTGGAGAAACGCGAGGAACCAACAAAGGCCGACTACGAAAAGGCGCGGAACGCGCTCGAGCAAACTGCCCTAACGAACAAAGGCCAGATCGTTTTTTACGAATGGCTGCGCGATCGGCGCCACGCCGCCGGGATTCAGGAAGCGACGAAGAACGCGACCGCCGCCGGTTAGCCGGGCCGCGCCGGTCGCTGCGCGATGGATACGGTTGAGGAAATTTTCGACGATGCGAATGGCGATCTCGCGATCGGCGAACTGGAGAGCGCAGTGCACAAGTATCGCCGCTGCGTCGAACTGGACCCGCAGTTTTTCGATGGCTGGCACGCGCTCGGGATGGCGCTGATGAAGCTGGGGCGTTTCCCGGAGGCGATCGAGGCGGGAAAGAAGACGGTCGAGCTCCGGCCTAACGACCAGATCGGCTGGACGAGTCTATCGCTGTTTTACAATCGCAACGGCAACATCGAGGAAGCCGAAGCCGCCGGGACGAAGGCGAAAATTTTGTCCTGGGGCGGCAAGATTGCTCAAGAGCCGTAGCCGTTGAAGGGTTGAAGGGGATTGGATCTACCGCTGCAACTCTTCAACGAAACTACTTTCCTACCCAGCGGTAGAAGCTTTGGTAATGCCCGATCCCGCTGCGGTAATTCACGTAGGTGGCAAGAGCGAGCAGCGGAAAATTCTGCCGGTACATGTCGTACTTCAGGTAAAACGTGCGCGGAAATCCGGTGCCGGTCGTTTCCAATTCATCCCATGCGCCATCCGGCCGCTGCGTTTCGAGCAGGTAGCGCAGGCCGCGTTGCACGCTCGGCCGATCGAGATCGCCGCACGCGCACAATCCCATCAGCGCCCATGCGGTTTGCGAGGCGGTGCTGACCCCTTTGCCTTTCAGGTCGGGATGTTCGTAGGAGGCGCAACTCTCGCCCCAGCCGCCATCGTCGTTCTGACAGCTCTCCAGCCAGTCGCGTCCGCGCAGGATCCAATGCTGGTCCATGTCCTGGCCGATGGCACGAAGACCGCGCAATACCTGCCAGGTGCCGTAGATGTAATTCACGCCCCAGCGCCCGTACCAGGAGCCGTCGTCCTCCTGCGTCTCGCGCAGATGACGGATCGCGCGCCGCACCACCGGCCTGCCTGGGTTATAACCGATATAGCCTAACAATTCCAAAGTGCGCGCGGTGAGGTCACTGCAAGTCGGGTCGAGAATGGCGTTGTGGTCGGCAAACGGCATGTCTTCGAGCCACTGGCGGGTCACATCCTTGTCGAATGCCGCCCAGCCGCCGTCGCAACATTGGAAACTCAGTTGCCAGGCTAATGCGCGCTCGAAGATGCGGGCCAGTTCCGATTGTTCGTTAGGCCGGACGAGCCGGAGCGCCATCAACACCATCGCGGTGTCGTCGGTATCGGGATAATAGACGTTATTGTATTCGAAAGCCCAGCCGCTCGCTTCCGGGTGTGGATTATTCATCGTCCAATCGCAACGCACCCGCACCTCCTTGTTGACGAGCCATTGGGCGGCGCGTTGCAGCGCAGGATCGTCCGCGGGGAAGCCGGACTCGGCCAGAGCGATGACATTGATTGCCGTGTCCCAAACCGGCGAGAGACAGGGCTGAATCCGAAAATCATCCGGATCGCAAACGAAGAGCCCGGCGAAATCCTTCAGCGCCTTTTGATAAAGCGGGTGGTGCTTGGCATAGTTCAGCGCTCGCAGCGCGATAATCGAGTTGAGCATCGCCGGGAAGACTGCGGCGAGACCGTCACTCCCCGGGCCGATTCGCTCGACCATCCAGCGTTCCGCTTCCTCGAGCGATCGCTGGCGCAGCGATTTGCTCTGGATTGGCTCGAGCAATTTGATGATACGATCGGCGCGGAGGAAAAAGTTGCGCCAGGTAAAGAGCCGCTGATCGCGCGGGAGGGTAAAATCATCTCCCTCCGTCCCGACCGGATAAAGCTCATGCAGTTGCTTGTTCTCGGGCAGTTCGCGGGTTGGCTTGAAATGATTAATGATCGCGAGCGGGATAAGCATCGCCCGGCTCCAGGAGGAAATCCGGTAGATGTTGAAGAAGCACCAGCTCGGCAGCAGCACCATCTCGACCGGGATGGCGGGCAGATATTTCCAGGGAAACTGGCCTAACAATGCCAGGTACAGCTTGCTGTAGGTGTTCATCCGCGGGATGCCGCCGAGCCGGAGAATGTTGGCGCGCGCTTCCCGCATGAAGGCCTCGTTAGGGCTATGACCGGCGAGCTTGAGCGCAAAATAGGCTTTGACGCTGGCGTTGATCTCGCTTGCCCCGCCGTAATAAATATTCCAGCCGCCGTCGGCGAGCTGACGCCGGCGGATGTGCTTCACGCAAGAACGCTGCAGGGTCTCGTCAACTTCGCCGGCCCAATGCATGAAGAGCACATAATCGGAGCAGAGCGTGCTATCGACGATCAGCTCCCCGACCCAATGACCATCGGGTTTTTGCTGGCGCAAAAGATTCTGCTGGGCAAGCGCGATCGCTTCATCCAGCTCTTCGCTTTTCGTTAGGCGAGGCGCGGTTTGCTTCGCGACCCCGGGTAAGGAAATGATCTTGGCGGTTGCGCTACCCATCTCGCGCGGTCACGAAGCTTTCGCCGCGGGTTCGGCTTTCTTGCCCGTGAGATGACCATTGCCAGAGGTGACGCCGTTGTAGACCGCGACCTCGTTCCCTTTCCCGGTCGGCCTGGGCCGGGAAGCGAAGTTGAACTTGATCGTCTTCCAGGTGTCGCCCTTCTGCGCGTTCAAACCGAGACTCGCGGTTGGCTCGTATCCACAATGGGTCATGCAGTTCTCGCAGCGCGGATCTCGCGCCACGCCGTTGACGACGCCGTACTTGCTCCAATCGACATGCTCGAGCAGCTCGGCATAGGTATTGAAATGGCCGGTGCCGTTGGTGCCCACGCTATCCGTCATGAAATAACAGGGCGCCTTCCAGCCGCGGATATTGCGGGTCGGGATCGCCCAGGCTGAGCAGGTGAGATCGCGTTTCCCGGCGAGAAACTCAAAATAAACCGGCGTCCCGAAAAAGGTGTAGCGGTTCATCCATTGTTCCATCCGGCTGAATTTCTTCACCGTCAGGTCGCGCGTGAGGAAGAAATCTTCCGGCTGAAGATTGAGCCGCTTGATCATGTCCTTCTTTGCCGCGTCGTATTCGTAGCCGGGGGTAATGGTGTGGCCGTCGACACCAAGATCGCTCAGGAAATCGAGCATCTGCTCGACCTCGTCCATGTCGGTTTCTTTGTAAACGGTGGTGTTGGTCGCGATTTGGTAGCCAAGAATCTTTGCCATCTTGATCGCGAGAATGCATTCCCGGAAAACACCCTCGCGCTCCACGATCAGGTCGTGCGTCCGCTCCAGCCCGTCGAGGTGGACGTTCCAATAGAGCCACTTGCTGGGACCGATCGTCGGCTTGGCTGCGTCTTTCGGACCCTGTTGAATCGCGGCGGCATCTTTCTCCGTCATCAGACCAGCGTCGGACAGCGCGGTGATCTTTTGTTCGATGAAGGTGGGACGCTTCGGGTACTGGGCGGCCATCCATTCGCGCATTTTTTTGCGCATGAACATCGCGTTCGTGCAGATGTAAACGATCCGCTTCTGGTCGAGCAACCCTTGGACAAGCGCCTCGATCTGCGGGTAGATGAGCGGTTCGCCGCCGCAGATCGAAACCATCGGCGCCTTGCATTCCTCCGCCGCGGCGAGGCAATCATCGAGCGGAAGCAGATCTTTAAGATTGGTCGAATATTCCCGGATGCGTCCGCAGCCAGTGCAGGTCAGGTTGCAGGTGTGGAGCGGCTCGAGTTGCAGGACGGTGGCGAACTTCTGCGTTCCGCGAAGCTTGTGGCCGACGATGTATGCGGCGATCTTCGTGGTTAACGCGAGAGGAAATCTCATATTGGCCGGATACTAACTAGCGTGACTACCCTGTCAATGCGGGCGGCCGGGGGCACGCCGAACCGGCTACTAAAGATATCGCGTCGAAATGACATTTAGATGGCATTGATTCCCGAAGAGAAACGCAAGGTGGCGGTGCTGGGCGCCTCCCCGAATCCGGAGCGCTATTCGAACCAGGCGGTCCGGCTTCTCGCCCGTTACGATTATCGGCCGATCCCGGTGAATCCCGCGTTCGAGGAAATCGAAGGGCTCACCTGTTTTCCAAATCTCGCGGCAATCGGCGAACCGGTGCACACCATCACGCTTTACATCGGGCCGGCACGCTCCACTTCATTGATGGACGAGATTCTCGCCGCAGGTCCGCGGCGCATTATCATGAACCCCGGCGCCGAAAACGACGCGCTCGCCGAAGCCGCCAGCAGCGCCGGGATCGAGGTCGTGGAAGGCTGCACGCTGGTCATGCTGCGAACCGGGCTGTTCTAGGGGCGTGGAGTTTGGCGCCGCATTGGCCTGTTCTCTGCGAGCTCGCTCTTTTGCAAAATCGCGGATTGTCAGGGACTGGGAGCGCTTTCGGGGCGACCCGCGCGCTGCGCCTCCTCGAGGAGCTCCTGAGCGGGTTTGAGGTTGGGGTGCTTCTTGAGCAACTCCTGCAATGCGTTCACGGCCAGATCTGGCTGCCCTGTTTCAAGATCAAGCTTCGCCTTGGTCAGAATGGCTTCAATGAGATCCGGATTTCTCGATAATGCCTGCTTCAAAGCTTCCGCTGCCTCAGTAAACTTCTTCTGCTGTAGGTAAGCTTTACCAAGTCGATAGTTAATCTCAGGCAAGTCGCGCTGACCCTTTTGCAGGTTGCCCAGGATGAGGATGGCTCTTTCCGGCTGGTCCTGGGCAAGCCAAAGGTCACTCTGCACTTCCTGTGCTTCGAGGTTTTGCGGATCGCGAGACAAGACATTGCTGAGATAACTCAATGTCTCGTCATAAGCCTGTTGCTCGAGAGCGATTCGCGCGAGGGCAATCCAGGCAGAAAAGAAATCGGGCGCTTTCTGGGTAACGCCCTTGAGATAGGTAGCGGCAGCGTCCGCTCCGGCTATCTCTTTCAGAAAGGCGGCGTAACTTACCTTGATGGGAGACCGCGCGGGGGCCAGCTCAGTCGCGATCTTGAAAGCTTCTGCCGCCTCGCCTCCATCCTTTTCGAGCAACTTAAGAAAACCGAGCGCCTGGTGAGCATCCGGCGACCTGGGAGCAAGCGCGATAGCCTTGTTTACCGCAATCTCAGCGGCAATGAAATCTTTCCGGCGCAACGCGAGGTTAGCCTGCGCTAGTTGATAGGAAGCAGTGTCCTTGCGCGAAATATCATCGAGCATCCGCCCGGCGTCAGCTATCTCCTGCGGCGTGTGCGCCAGCTCAGTAAGTGTAACTATTGCCTCACCCTTGGCTCCCGGCTGTTGTAAGACCTTGAGAACTTCTTCCCGAGCTTTGTTTTCCGATCCAATGGCTTGATAGACTTTGGCCAGCCGGAACCTGCTGGCCGAGTCTTCCGGCGCCAGTTCGACCGTTTTTTTCAGAAAGACTCCGGCTCGCCATGGGTCGCCTTCTTCCAGCCAGATCTGACCGAGACGGGCCGCGGCAACCGCATTGTAGGGCGCAACCTGCAGGACCTTCATGTAATCGCTTTTCGCCTGCTCATAATCGCCCGACTGTAGATGTTGCTCGCCCTGAGTCAGGAACTGCGTCTTCTCGGACTCGGTACAACCGGAAAAGATGCTGAAAACCAAAGAAATAATGCCCGGGCAGAGATAGCGAACAAGAGAAGCGTTCATGCGCATAATAACAGGAATGGCAAGCTACAGGATGAGACAAAGACTCAAATGCGGGCAAAGATTTTTCTTCTTCATTGACGCAACGAAGCTAATTCCACGGGCAGGGCAGCCCCGCTGTGGTAGGTTACAAACAAGATGTGGAGTGAAGACGATTTTCAATACGCGATCGAGAACACCGAAGTGATTCTGGCACCGCAAAGCCGGATTGCCACTTTCGGGCAAACAAGCTTTCGCTTCTATCTCATCAGCGAGTTGATGGACCGCGTCAACGAAGTGCGAGTGCGCGACGGCCGGATTCATGCCGAGCGCCCGCAAATCGTTACGCCCGATCATTACGCGCGCCTGCTGCTCGAAGGTTTCGGCGAAAAGGCGCAGCGCTTTGCCGAACGGTTGCGTGGACAGGCGCAGAAATTTGCGGTGCTTCGTTACGGATTTCAGTTTCGCAAGACCGATGTAGTTGAAAAGTGCGTGCGCGCTCGCATGTCATCGGTGATCGAACAGACGCGGAGGCAGGTGGAGCAGGCGGATGAACCGCTCAGCGCGGTGATTCAAGGTGTGGATGATGCCTGGGAGGTTTGTCTGCTCAAGTTCACCATCGACCTCATTGAGCGCTCGAGCGGCGATAATCTCGGCGAGTTTCGCCGCCGCGGGTTGGTGTAGGCGGGAACATGTGGCGGGTTGCCTAACGAGCAAAAGGTACCGTCAGGAAAACGGCTAACGGCGGGCAATCAGCGTCACGGAATTTGGATGGAACTCGATCGCACTCATTTTCGTGACCGAGTTGCGCTCACGCGCCAGCCATTTCCAGAGCGGCTGGAGCAAAGGGTTCCCCATTTTCAGGAGCATGGGATGAATCGGCATACGCCCGATGGATCCGCCGGTCGCCTCGGCAAAGATTTGGCCGTTCTCCGTTCGCACTCGATAAGAGCTTTCGCTTGCCAACACAAACCCGGCGATGAGCTGCCGCTCGATCGCGACTGTGCAGAGCCCTTCCTGGAATTGCACCAAAACCCGATGCACGGGGAAAAAATTGCTCCGGCTGGGAGCGTCTTTCCGGCGCAGGCCGGAGGCGAGATAACTGTTCACCTGGTCCTGAGTATAACTCAGGGGGGCCGCCTGCCGGTTCGAGATGGCTGAGAGCAAATCCATGCTGATCAGCGGTACAGTCGCGTCGCTCTTCGCTTCCGGCGGGAGTTGCGGTTGCAGGAGCATGAGGATCACTGCCGCACAAGCCATCGCGCCGGCAAGAAATTTCACCCCCTTCACCGTCAGCCGCTTCGCACGACCACGCTTCGGATCCCACATCTGCTTGAGTCGCCGCTGGGTGTCTGCCGCTGATTCTCGGTTGCTGGCTTCTTTCGCAAGGAGGCCACTTCGATCCAGCCGGGTGCCACAGTCGTGGCAGTAAATCCGCTCGGTCTCGTTTTCGTAGCGGCACTCTGGGCAAATCAACGCTGTCATGACTCGGATCCCTTCTTCTTTGTCACCTCGGTCTTTTTCTCAGGCGCAGGGGCTGGTTTGCTCTCACTCTTGCCTCCGCCACTTTCGCCTCCGCCGGCCTTTTCCGTCCCGGAAGAGGAGTCTTTTTTCGCCGCGTTCTTGTAGGATTCGCTTCGGTAATCGGTGATATAAAATCCGGAGCCCTTGAAGATGAGGCCCGCGCCGGTCCCGAGCAGGCGTTTCACCTTCCCCTTGCCCCATTTC
Source organism: Chthoniobacterales bacterium (assembly GCA_025980625.1). Classification (GTDB taxonomy): domain Bacteria; phylum Verrucomicrobiota; class Verrucomicrobiia; order Chthoniobacterales; family UBA10450; genus JAICXG01. Next base: position 2,085 of record JAICXG010000036.1, on the reverse strand, counting down.
GGGAGGCGACAGAGTTCTTTCGGGCAGATTTGATACGGCTCATCGCGCATCGATTGGAAGGCATCGAAGTTTTTCCCGCATTTTTGGCAGCTGTATTCGTAAGTCGGCATCGGATCGCAACCTGATTTGTTAGGCAACGTGCGCATTCTCAGCAAAAGCAAGCAAAATTCAAGCCGCGTTCCCACCGAGCCACGGCACGGCGGCAGCTGTCTTGACTTTCTGATGGCCCGCTACTTTAGTGCGCTCCCGCCGTGAAAACCTCCGTTTTGTCCCATATTCGGTCCGCTGTGGCTGTCCTGGCGGCGCTAGCTGCGGCTGCTTTTGGCATGATGGGCTGTGCCGAAGATGATCCGCGGCTGGCCTACGGGCAAACGGAATACCTCGGCGGAGCTTATGGCGATCGGCCGGTGTCGCCGGAGGCGCCGGTGGACAATGTCTCCTACTGGGATGGAGAGGGAGTTCCCGGCAAACCGTCAATCAAGATCAGCCTGAGCGAGCAGCGCGCTTATTTTTACAAGGGCGGGCAGCTCGTCGGCATCTCGCAGCTTTCGACCGGGCGCGAAGGCCTCGATACGCCTACCGGGACGTTCAGAGTGCGCCAGAAAGATATCGACCATGCTTCGAGTCGGTATGGCGACTATGTCGACAATTTGGACAATGTCATCGTGCCTAACGTCGACAATCAAAAGGACCCGAAGCCGCCCGGCACCCATTACAAAGGCGCGCCCATGCCCTATTACATGCAAATCTCGCCTGGGTTTGGATTGCACGCCGGGTATCTTCCCGGCTATCCTGCCTCGCACGGATGTATCCGGATGCCGGAATTCATGGCAGAAGATTTTTTCAGCAACGTGGAAGTGGGCACCCCGGTAACGATCACGCCCTAACGAGTAGCTCCTCCCGGCCACGCAGCGTAAGGTTGCTCACCTTCGAGCAGGCGTTAAACTCCTGCTCCTCGCGACATGATCATCATCACTCAACCGCGCGTGACCGAAGCGCAGATCGACCACATCGTGGCCCGGATCGAACAATTCGGGCTGCGTTCGCAGGTCATGCGCGGCGAATCGCGCGTCCTCATCGGCGTCATCGGGCCGGACGAGGTCGTGCGCGACAAGCCGCTCGGGGCAATTCCGGGAGTGGAATCGGTCGTGCCGGTGATGAAACCTTACAAGCTCGTCGCGCAGGAGAACGGCTCCTTACCCCCGCCAGTCTCGATCGGGGATGTGAAGCTCGGGAGCGGGCAGCGCGTCGTCCTCATTTCCGGACCCTGTTCGGTCGAGAGCAAAGAACGAATGCTCACAATCGCCAAAGCGGTCAAGCAAGCGGGCGCGCGGGTCCTCCGTGGCGGCGCTTTCAAGCCGCGCACTTCTCCATACAGCTTTCAAGGCCTCGGTGAAGATGGCCTGCGTTATCTCGCCGAAGCGCGGGCTGAGACTGGGCTGCCGATCATCACCGAAATTATGGATACGCGCGATCTCGCCCGGGTGGAGAAATATGCCGATTGCCTCCAGATCGGCTCACGCAACATGCAAAATTTCGCCCTCCTCAAGGAAGTCGGCCGCAGCCGGCTGCCGGTGATGTTGAAGCGCGGATTCAGCGCGACGATCAACGACCTGCTCTTGAGCGCGGAATACATCCTGAGCGAGGGCAATCCGCGCGTCCTGCTTTGTGAGCGCGGCATCCGCACCTTTGAAACGATGACCCGCAACACCCTCGATCTGAATGCCGTCCCGATCCTGAAAGCGAAGACCCGTTTGCCCGTCGTGGTCGATCCAACGCACGGCATCGGCTTGCGCGAATTCATCCCGCAGATGGCGCTCGCCGCCGTCGCCGCGGGCGCGGATGCCGTCATGGTCGAAGTGCACGACGAGCCGGAGGAAGCGCGGAGCGACGGCGAACAGGCTCTGCGCCCGGAGGTTTTCCGCGATCTGGTCAGGCGCCTTCGCGCGGTCGCGGAAGCCGTCGGCCGCGAGCTCTAGCCGGATTGAACTTTCGCCGCCTTTCGGCGAAAGCATGACGTGAAACAACCAACCGGCGCCGAGCTTTTATCCCTCGTCACGGCGAGCGATCCGATCGCAAATCGTT
>JAICXG010000172.1 GCA_025980625.1 Chthoniobacterales bacterium | reverse complement strand
ATTATGAAGGCTCTAAGGATTCTCTCGATCCTGGCCGTTTGCGCCTCGCCAGTTCTGGCAGGCACATTCACCGTCACCAACACCAACGACAGCGGCGCGGGCTCGCTACGTCAGGCGATTTTGGACGCCAACGCCAATCCCGGCGCGGACACAATCGACTTCGATATCGCAGGCTCGGGCGTTCACACCATCAGCCCGCTTACCGTCCTGCCAACGATCACCGAGCAGGTAACGATCGACGGCTACACCCAGCCAGGATCAAGCCCGAACACCAACCCGCCCACCATGGGTCTAAACACGGTCCTAATGATCGAGCTCAGCGGCGCGCAGGTGGGCAACGTCACGGGCCTCACGATCAGCGCAGCCGCGGCCAACTGCGTCGTGCAAGGCTTGGTAATTAACAGCTTTCAGCACGACGCCATGGAACTTTCTTCCGGTGGGAGTGTGATCTCAGGAAATTTCATCGGAACGGACCGGGCAGGAACGGCGGCGTTAGCGAATGGCTCCGGAGGTCTCGGCGGCGTGATTCTGGTTGGCGGTGCATCTGATAACACCGTTGGCGGGACAACGCCGGCCGCGCGCAACCTGATCTCAGGAAACATCGGTAACGGGGTTGAGTTGGGAAGCGGCAGCGGAAACACGGTGCAAGGCAACCTTATCGGCACGGATCTAACTGGCACGATAGCATTGGGAAACACAGGACGAGGCGTTAATACCACCGGCACAAATACTCTCATCGGTGGGCCGATGGTTGACGCCCGTAACATTATCTCAGGCAACAACCGCGGCGTTGACTTGTTCGGCGGATCTAATCACACGGTCCAAGGCAATTTCATCGGCACGGACGTCACGGGAACCGTCGCCCTCTCGAACCCAAACCTTGGTCTCGATTTTAACTCTGGCGTCTCTGGGTGCCTCATCGGCGGCCTGACAGCCACTCCTGGCACGCCGCCCGGCAATCTGATCTCTGGCAACAATGGCAACTCTGGTGTGATCCTCGGACAAGACACCAACGGCAACCTCATTCAGGGTAACATCATCGGCGCTGATATCACAGGCACGCAACCCTTAGGCAATCTGCCCGGCGGCATACAAATTAACGGGCACGACAACACCGTGGGCGGGACGGACCCTGACGCGCGTAACATCATCGCTTTTAACGGCGGCGACACTCCCATGTGCAATGCCGCTAACTCCGGCATCTGGGTGCATAACGCTGGCGCCATCAATAATGCCATCCTCGGTAACTCCATCTTCTCAAACGCCGGCCTCGGGATCGATCTGGAGTTTGACGGCGATCCCAACTGCGTCGAGCCCAATGACGATGGCGATGCCGACACCGGACCGAACAACCTCCAGAATTACCCCACGATCTCGAATGTCGCGATTGCCAGCGATGACTTGACCGTGACGATTTCCGGCGCCCTCGATAGCACTCCGGACACTATCTTTCGCCTCGAGTTCTTTAGTAACGTCACGCGAGATACAAATGGTTTCGGCGAAGGCGCGACGTTTCTTGGCTCGACCGATGTGACTACCGATGGCACTGGCTCGGTCACCTACAATGTTACCCTGCCTCTCGCCTCGGTTGGCGAAACGAGTTTCACCGCCACCGCGACTGACCCTGATGGCAACACCTCGGAATTCTCGGCCGCCTTTGCCACACAGCTCTTGAATATCTCCACCCGGATGGAGGTCTTGACCGGCGATCAGGTTGCGATCGGAGGTTTTATTATCAACGGGACGGGAGCGAAAAGAGTTATTATCAGGGGGATCGGCCCGTCTCTTACTAACTTTGGTGTCGCCGGTGCTTTGCCCGATCCAATGCTCGAGTTACACGACAGCGGCGGAGCTACGATTATGACTAACGACAACTGGCGCGATACTCAGGAAGCCGAAATCGAAGCCACCGGCCTCGCGCCAGCCAACGATCTCGAGTCAGCCATCGTGCTGGACCTTGATCCGGGCGCCTACACCGCAATTCTCTCCGGCACTAACTCGACCACCGGCGTCGGGTTAGTCGAAATCTACGACCTCGATCTCACCGCCGGCTCCCACATGGCCAATATCAGCACCCGCGGTTTCGTCGATACGGGCGACGGGGTCATGATTGGTGGCTTCATTGTTGGACCTACAGATGCGGGCGAGACCGAGGTGCTGTTGCGCGCGATCGGACCCTCGCTTGGGAACTTCGGCGTCCAGGATCCGCTCGAGGATCCGGTGCTCGAGTTGCACGATCCTCAAGGCACTACCATCGCCACTAATAACGACTGGCAGGACACGCAAAAGGACGAGATCGAAGCTACCGGCCTCGCGCCAACTGATGACCGCGAGTCAGCCATCCTGCAAAGCTTTGCTCCCGGGCCCTACACCGCGATTGTGATGGGAACTAACGACACAACCGGTGTCGCTCTCGTCGAAGCTTATCATCTCGATTGAGTCGTCTCCAGGGCGCTTGTGGTTCGGGCCGCTCGCTAAACCTTTGCCTGACTCCGTCGCGGCTGCTAGCTTACAGACTAACGATTAGCGATGGCGCTAAAGCATGAAAAGGATCTAAGCGATGAATTGCGCAGCTCCTGGCTCAAAGCCATGGCCGCGATCGAGCGGCGCAATTTCGGCTACGCCATCGAGCTTCTGCAAAATGTCCTGCAACAGGAACCGGAGTTCCTCACTGGCCGGCAAATGTTGCGCCGGGCCGAGGTCACGCGCCTGAAAGCGGAGAAGAAAACCTTCTTCAACATCTCGACCGCGCCGCTCGCGGCGATGAAAGCGCAGCGCGAGCTAAAGAAAAACCCGCGCAAGGCCATCGAGTTGATCGAGAAGGTGCTCGAAACTAATCCGTACAACCTCCAGGCTAACATGATCCTGAAGGAGGCGGCGGTGGCCGCCGATTTTCCCGATCTCGCGATCTTCGCCATGCGGACGCTGCTCGAGGAGAAGCCGCGAAGCGTCAAGATTCTGCACGAGCTTGGGCGTCTTTATAACCAATACGAGCGGGCCGAGAACGCCGTCGAAGTTTACAATCGCATCACCGAAATCGATCCGCTCGACCTTGTCGCGGCCAAGCTCGGCAAGGACGCTTCCGCCCGTGCCTCCATGAAAAAAGGCGGCTGGACCGAAGCGGAGAGTTATCGCGACCTGATCAAGGATAAAGACGCCGCCGTCTCCCTCGAGCAGCAAAGCCGGGTGCAATTGAGCGATGAGTCGCTTGAGCGACAGATCAGCGAAGTTTTCGCCCAGCACGAGACCGACCCGCAAAATATCGACCTGGCAAAACGGCTCGGGGCTTTGCACGACCAGAAGGATGATCTGGAGGGCGCGATCGCCTGGTATGAATATGCCGTCGCCCTAACGAACCGGAATGATCCCGGCCTCGTCCGCAAAGTTTCCGATCTGAAAATGCGCCAGCTCGACCGGCAGATCCGCGAAGACGAGCAATTCCTCGCCGAGCACGAGGCGGGCGGCGAGGAGTTCACCGCTCGCGCCCGTAAATTGGAAGAAGCGAAACGACATCGCGCCGAAATTCTGATCGACGACGCGCGCAAGCGGCTCGACCGCAATCCGACCGATCTGCAATTGCGCTACGAGCTGGGCGAGCAGCTGACCAACGCCGGCAGATACCGCGACGCCCTCCCCGAGTTGCAGCGCGCCCGGCAAAACCCAAACGCCCGGCTTAAGGCGATGAACCTGCTCGGCCGCTGTTATCGCGAGCTGGGAATGCTCGACCTCGCCGCCAAACAGCTTGAAGACGCCGCCCGCGAGATGCTCGTGATGGACGCGACGAAAAAGGAGATCGTCTACAACCTCGGGCTGGTTTACGAGCAGATGGGCGAGAGCGGCAAATACATCGACGCGATGAAGAGACTCTACGAGGCCGACTACGGTTATCGCGACGTGGCGCTGCGGGTCGAGAAGTCCTACAGCTCGAGCGAAAGCTAGCCGGCCCGTGTCAGAGCGTTAGGCACGGCGCGAAATGGCACGTCCAAAGGTGCCGGGATTTGCGAACGTCTTTAGCCGGACATTCGGCTGACCAATCAACGCAACCTCAAAACAATCCAAGCTATGAAAAAATCCATTCGTTTTACGTTCCCGCTCGTTCTCGCAGCCATTGCCGCGAGCGGCTTGTGCTTCGTCGCAACCGCCGCGGCGGCCGATGAAACCAGCCCGAGCCCGGGCATGACCGGTAAAAGCAAGCTGAGCCAGGCCGACAAGCGCTTCGTGAAAAAAGCTTACAGGGGCGGTCGCGAAGAAGTCGAAAACGCCAAGATGGCAAAGGATAAAGCGCAAAACGACGCGACCAAGGATGTCGCCGAGCGCATGATTACCGACCACACAAAGGCGAACGATCAACTCGAACAAATCGCCAAGGAGGAGAACCTCGACCTCTCCAAGGTCACTCCTAAGCCGATGACAATTTCCGGCTCCGACTTCGACAAGAAATACCTCACGATGTTGAAGAAGGACCATGAGACGGACATCGCGATGTTTGAGAAGGAAGCCAACGACACCGGGACAAAGGAAGATTCTGACGTGAAGAAGTTCGCCAAAGACACGCTCCCGACCTTGAAGGAGCATCTCCAGTTAGTCGAGGACGCGCTCAAGAAGGTGGAAAACAAGTAGCCTTCGGGTCTTTCCAATTTCGCTCAACGCGGCGTCTCGCTGGGACGCCGCGTTTCCTTTTCGGCAGCGATGCAGGCGTTCGCCGTCGCCGCAGTGCAAATTCCTTCCTGCTTTTCTCCTCTGCTGAGAGATTGTGTCCCCTGCGCTGCGAGGGCGCGCTACCACCAATGAAATTCTTCAAGTCGCTCGTTCAAAAATTTACCGGTCGCCCGGTCGATTGGGATGAGCTCGAGGAAATGCTCATCCGCAGCGACCTCGGTGTGCCGATGAGCCTGCGCATCGTCGAAGCGCTGCAAAAGCGCGCCGCGGGCGAGAAGATCACCGCCGAAACCGTCGCGGAAGTTGCGCGCGACGAGATCCTCCGCGTCCTGCCGATCCAGCCGGCGCCGATCCGTCCGCTCCCGGCCAAGCCCAAAGCAATTCTCATCGTCGGCGTCAACGGCACCGGCAAAACCACCTCTACGGCCAAGCTCGCGAGTTATTTCCTGCGCAACCGCCACACTGTCCTGCTTTGCGCCGCCGACACCTTCCGCGCCGCTGCGATCGAGCAACTCGCGATCTGGGCCGGGCGCCTCCGGGTTGACATGATCCGCGGCCAGTACAACGCCGATCCCGCCGCGCTCTGCTACGAAGCCTGGCAATCCGCCGACCGCCGCGACATCGAGTTCCTGCTTTGCGACACTGCCGGCCGCTTGCACACCAAAATGAACCTCATGGCCGAGCTGGAAAAAATTAAACGCTCCCTCGCCAAGCACGACCCGGAGGCGCCGCACGAGCGTCTCCTCGTCGTCGACGCCACGACCGGGAGTAACGCCGTCGCCCAGGCGCGCGAGTTCCACGCAGCGGTTGATCTCACTGGCCTGATCGTGACCAAGCTCGACGGCAGCGGCAAAGGCGGCATCGTCATCGCGATCCAGAACGAACTGGGAATCCCGACCCGCTTCATCGGCACCGGCGAGAAGCTCGAAGACTTTGCCGAATTCAACAGCCGCACCTTCGTCGACCAGTTGCTCTGACGCCCGTTACGGAAAGTCAGGCTTCCAGCCTGACTCAGCCGATAGGCCTCCTGCCTGTCGATTCGGACGCGCGGGACCGCGCTACCACTCGATCACCGACCCGGGCCTCCGGAAAAGAACCACTCCGCCGGGGAAACTGAAAAGGGTCAAAAAAAAGTGTTGACGCCGATTTCTTGATCTGCGCAAAAGCGACGCGCACAACAAGAATAAATCTATGAAAAATGTTCCTCTTGGAATGGTCGTGCTGGCGGCGCTCGCCAGCGGTCTGTTTGGATTCTCCACTCT
>JAICXG010000240.1 GCA_025980625.1 Chthoniobacterales bacterium | reverse complement strand
CCTCTATGACCCGAAGGATTTTACCGGCCAGAATGTTCTCGTGGTGGGCGGCGGAGATAGCGCCCTTGAGACCGCAATCGCGCTCGCCGGCTCCGGCGCGCATGTAACCCTGAGTTATCGTAAGGCTGAGTTTGCGCGGCCGAAGCCCGGAAACATCGAGAAACTCAGGATGCTGGAGCGCGATCCAGGGGCCGATGTTCAGATCGAGCGGCCGACCTCCGCGCGTGTCACAACCGCTTTCACAAAAGACCTGAAAGACAAAACGCCGCCGGGTTCGATTCGCCTGCTCATGCCCAGCACGGTCAGCCGGATTGAGAGGGAAAAGGTCGTACTAAAGAAAGACGATGGAAGCGAGCTGACTCTGCCTAACGATGCGGTCTTTAGCATGATCGGCCGGGAAGCGCCGCTCGATTTCTTTCGCCGGAGCGGCTTGCATGTGCGCGGCGACTGGCGGCCGATCACCTATCTCAGTTGCCTCGCCTTTCTTATCTTTTGTATCTTCCTTTATCATTGGAAGAGTTCGCACCCGCAGGAGTTTGCGGTGCAACGCTGGGCGAGTCAGCACCATGCCTTTCCCTACAACATACCGAAGGTAATCGACGCCTCCGGCAGCAGGATTGCAGAGTGGTCCAGGCACGAAGGTAACCTGCTCTTCACGATCAGGCGGGGCTTGAGTAACCCTGCGTTCTATTACACGCTTGCCTACTGCACCTGCGTCGTAGTCTTCGGGATCAGGCGCATTCGGCGCCGGCGCACACCCTACGTCACACGACAAACCCTTGTTCTGATGGGTGTGCAATGCCTTCCGCTCTTCATTTTGCCTGAGCTCATCCTGCCCTGGATGGGGCGCAACGGGTTCTTTGAACCTGGCCACCCGCTGCATTGGCTGGCCGATCATCTCTTTGAGAGTTACGATGGGACAGTCGGGCACGAGCGGGCTTATTGGCGGGCGTATGGTTTTATTCTCGCCTTTCCGCTCAATGTCTACAACGTCTTTACCGATCAACCAATGTGGCTCTGGCTCGGGATTTGTTTTCTCCAGACCTTTGTCGTTATCCCGCTCATCATCTTTCGCTGGGGGAAAGGCGCGTATTGTGGCTGGATCTGCTCCTGCGGCGCGCTCGCCGAAACCATGGGCGATAGTTACCGGACAAAAATGCCGCACGGGCCCTTCTGGAACCGGCTCAATATGCTCGGCCAGGTGGTGCTCCTTTTCGCCTTCGTGATTCTTGGGTTGCGTATCGCCGGCTGGACGCTCGGTGAAGGCTCATGGGCCACTCATTGGTATCATAAGCTCTTCGAGGGTATCCCTTTTCTCAGCTACAGCTGGAGCATCGATATTCTAATGGCCGGCATCCTCGGCGTCGGCCTTTACTTCTGGTTTAGTGGCCGGGTCTGGTGTCGTTTTGCCTGCCCGCTTGCGGCTCTCATGCACATTTACACCCGCGTCTCACGTTACCGTATTTTTCCCGACAAACATAAGTGTATCTCCTGCAACATCTGCACATCGGTTTGTCACCAGGGAATCGATGTCATGAACTTTGCGAACAAAGGTCTGCCGATGAAAGACCCGGAATGTGTCCGGTGCTCGGCATGCGTGCAGCAATGTCCAACCGGCGTGCTCGCTTTCGGCCGCTACGACAGTCATCGGAACATCATCCTCGACAAACTGCCGGCCTCGCCCGTCTTGATGCGGGAAAATGGCACTGCGGGAGAGGAAAGCCGGCCCGACCCGGAAGCGCTTGTTGCTGGCTAAGAACGCTTCTCTGGAAATAAAGAAAGACCGTGCGGTTTGAAAGAACCGCGGCCCTCATCACACTTACTGAGAACTGCCTGCTCGTCTTTCAATCAGCGTCTCGCGTTCTTCCTGGCGTTGAGTGACGAGCGGCGCAAAGCGGCCGAAAAGTCGAATGACATAATACAAGTAAGCCAGCAGCGCGAGTAACTGACCGAGAGCGAGCCAGGCATGGGCTTGTCGAGCGATGAAGGTGTGAGGCCACAGCCTGAGGCAGACAACACTTGCCAGGCCATAGAGAAAGAGGGCGGGAATCAGAATCCAGATATTCAATCGTTGGTCGCGCTCGATCATCGTGCTGAGTTGGCGCGTGGCGTTGCTGGCTTCCTCTGCCGCTCGTGGCCGGACCATTCGCAGGTCATAGGCAAATAAAAGCCAAATGCCGAGAGCGTACACCGCACTTAGCTCAAACCACCCGAGTGGATCAGCCACACGTGTGAACATCAAAGCCTCAACCAAGGCACAGCCGATGTAGAGAAAGTTGTGCCCAAACTCGAGCGGCCATCGAATGAGAGTGAATGTGTGTATGATCGAGCGCGACCAGAAGACCAGGAGGATGAGCAGGCCGGAAGCGACATAGAGCCAGGTGATCGATTGATGCAAGGCAAAGCTGCCGCGGGCGTTCTCGGTGAGAAAGTAGAGCGCAACCCCCTGTATGATGCTGGCCAGGGTCAGCTCGACGTTGACGACCAGACCATCCAATTCCAACAACGCCGGTGTCAGTCGCACGAAAAGGACGAAAGCAGGTAAAGTGAGAAAGGTCTAGCTCTTATTCAAAGCACGGTCGAAGCCTTTTGTTCCGAACGAGAAAGCCAAACCACACAGCAGCAGACCAGAGGCACACCGGTGAAGCTCCCTGCAGGTGTTACTCATAGCGGAGTGCCTTTACCGGATCAACCCGGGCCGCAAAGTAAGCTGGGATGAGTGCGGCGACCGCACAGATACAAAACGCCGCAATGCAAATTTTAACGACGTCCACCGGGACGACCTGCGCCGGTATCTCCGAGAATTGATAGACAGCGCGGGGGAAGATCTCAATGTGCAAGGTATGCGCGAGCCATTGACTAAATTCATTACGAAACCGAATCAGCGTCATACCCAACCCCAGGCCGACGAGCGTCCCGAAGACTCCGACGACGATGCCTTGGAAAAGAAACACTCCCATGATCTGGCTGATTGTCGCGCCGACGGCTTTCATGATTCCTATCTCGCGCCGTTTTTGCACAGTCACCGTGATCAGCGTGTTCATAATTCCAAACGCCGCCACGACAACGATGAAAAAGAGCAGGAAGGTCATAACGGTTCGCTCGAGCCGGACTGCATCGAACCATTGCTTGTTCATCTCAATCCAGGTCTGGGCATATTCCGGCGGCTTCAGATATCTCTCGATCTCCGCTTTGACTCGCGCGACATCGTACGGATTCACCGTCCTTACGGTTATACCGTGAAGAGCGTCGCCGAGCGTGTAAAGCTCCTGACCAATGAAGATCGGTACGAGCAGAAACTCCGAGTCATGCATGTACTGGCCCGTTTGGAAGATCCCGGTCACAGTAAGTTCCTTCGGTAACACCACTTCGCGCAGCTCGTCGATGGCCTCGGACTTAGCCTCGCCTTTTTTTTGATCGAGCGCTTTTAGCTTGTCGAGGATCTCGCTCAGGTTACCGGGTGAATAGACGGTAACTTTGTCTCCCACTGTGACCCCGAGCTTCTGCGCCAATTCCACCCCGAGCACGGTCTTATCCCCATCGAGGTCGAGTTTTCCGAGGACAATGAACTTCTTCAGCGGGATCACCTTTTCCTCCTGCGCCGGATCGATCCCGCGGATCATCGGCGCGAGCCGGCGGTTCTGGAATTCGACGATTACCGGCCCCTGAATGTAGGGCGCGGTCGCGACCACGCCGGGTGTGTGGTGGAGCTTGTCGACCAACTCGCGCCAGTTCGTCAGGATGCTGTCGGTCGTGACGAGAATATGCGCGTCGAACTCCATCACCTTTTGTTGCAGCTCGCGGTCGAAGCCGGTCATGACCGAGATGACGAGGATGAGCACGGTCACGCCGAGGGTGACGCCAAGCACGGATACGAGCGTGATGATGGAGATAAAGGTGCGCTTCGGCTTGAGATAACGGAGCGCAAGGAAAAGACTGAACGGCAGTTTCAAGGCAGCGATACGGTTGCCGAAATTCCGATCTTGCCAATCGGAATCGAACCTTCGGCCGCATCATGCGAAATCGGGTAACGACCGGAAAGGCTGCGCGGGGCGATAATCAGGTATGCTTTGGACAATTGCTGTAATTCTACTGGTGCTCTGGCTGATTCTCTGGCTGGGCGTGCACATTGCCAGCGGCGCGATTCATATCCTGATCGTTCTCGCGGTGATCGTGGCGATTATCGCGCTCGTTAGGGGCGCGGCTTGACGGAGGTAGACGGCGATGTGCGCAACCGCGTCGTCGCCGCTTGCCGCCTTTTTGAAGCTGTTCGGGATCCGGTTCGTTGGAGTTAACCCGGAGAACGGCCGCGGCGCGCTAAGGCTGCGGGCTGTCCACGACGGCCTGAGCAAGCGCGACATGAAGGACGGGAATCTCGCGTTCCGCTCACCGTAACCAAACTCCTGCTTTCCTG
>JAICXG010000029.1 GCA_025980625.1 Chthoniobacterales bacterium | reverse complement strand
TTCTCGCTTGCCGAGAGTCTCGGCGGGGTCGAGAGCCTGGTGAATTACCCGCCCATCATGACCCACGGCGCGATTCCCGAGGCGCAGCGGATCGCGCTCGGGATCACGGAATCGCTCGTTAGGCTATCGGTCGGCGTCGAGGACGTGGAAGACCTGCGCGACGACCTGAAGAGCGCGCTCGCCGCGATCTAGGCGACCCAACCACGGATGACAACGCGATCGTTGTGATTCCGCCTCCGGGCCGCTAGGCTGCGCGCGATGGGAAGCAGCTTTGGCCAACTTTTTCGCATCACGACTTTTGGGGAGTCGCATGGCGGCGGGATCGGGGTGGTGATCGATGGTTGTCCGCCACGAATTTCGTTAGGCGAAAGCGACATCCAAGGCGAGTTGGAGCGCCGGCGCCCCGGCCAGAGCGAGCTTGTTTCGCCTCGCCAGGAACCCGACCGTTGCGAAATCCTTTCCGGCGTTTTCGAGGGGCAAACGTTAGGCACGCCGATCGCAATTCTCGTCCGCAACCAGGATGCGCGTCCGGAAGCGTACCGCGAGCTGAAAGAAACTTTTCGCCCGTCGCATGCCGATTTCACCTATGAAGCGAAGTACGGCATCCGGAACTGGCAGGGAGGTGGCCGCGCTTCCGCGCGCGAAACGATCGGCCGTGTCGCCGGCGCGGCGGTAGCGCGAAAAGTCCTCGCGACGCTTTTCCCCGCGATCGAACTCGTCACATACGTGACTCACGTCCATGACGTTGCCGCGGCGGTGAATTCCGATTCCGTGCGGCGCTCCGAAGTGGAGGCGAACCCGGTGCGATGCCCGGATGCAGCCGCCGCGGTGAGAATGAAGGCGGCGATCGAGCAGGCGCGGCTCGAAGGCGATTCGTTAGGCGGAATCATCGAGTGCGTCATCCGCGGCGCGCCTGCCGGGCTGGGCGAACCGGTTTTCGATAAATTGGAAGCCGACTTCGCGAAAGCGATGCTCAGTTTGCCGGCAACGAAAGGATTCGAGATCGGCTCCGGTTTCGCCGCCGCCGCCATGAAAGGGTCCGAACACAACGACCCGTTTGCGATTCGGGAAGGAAAAATCCGCGCGACGAGCAATCGTTCCGGCGGAGTGCAGGGCGGCATTAGCAATGGCGAGAACATCATCTTTCGGGTCGCATTCAAGCCGACCGCGACGATCGCCCGCCGCCAGCAAACTGTCACCGCCTCTGGCGAAGAAACAACGCTCGAAGCGCGCGGCCGGCATGACCCTTGTGTGCTTCCGCGGGCCGTGCCGATGGTGGAAGCGATGGCCGCGCTCGTCCTCTGCGATCACGGCCTGCGGCAGCGGGCGCTTTCGATTTCATGAACCAGGGCTGGTCGCTTTGGCAACTGGTCTTCGTCTCCTTTGCGCTCATCCTGATCGCCTTCGAGGTCGTGCGGGGTTGGCGTCTTGGAGTCGTTAGGCAAATGGTCCGCATCCTCGCCCTCGCCACCGCGTATGCGAGCGCGCTCTTCGCCGGACGCGCACTCCTGCCGCTCCTCCGTCCGTTCTTTCGCCTGCCGGATTTCATTCTCTCGCTCGCGGCCGGCGCCATTCTTGCGCTCATCGTTTACGCAGTCATCAACGCGCTTGGCGCGATCCTCTTCAAACGCACCGCGCAGCAGCCGGTCGGAATCGTTCGCTTCCTCTACGGATGCGCCGGCGCGACGCTCGGGATTTTTTTTGGGCTTTTCGGCGTCTGGCTGACGGTGGTCGCAGTGCGGTCGTTAGGCGCAATAGCCGGCGCGGAAACAAAGGTCACAACCACGGCAAAGCAGGCGCGACCCGCCCCGCTCGGCTCGCTCGCGCAATTGAAGCACGCAATCGAGCAGGGCCCACTCGGCGATGCGGTCAAAGCCATCGACGTTGTGCCGGCGCAAAGCTACGACACCCTCGGCAAGCTTGGGACGGTGGTTTCCAACCTGCGAAGCGCGGAACGATTTCTCACCTGTCCGGGCGCGCGCGCGCTGACCGAGAACGCGAGCATTATGTCGCTCCGGAACGACCCCGAGATCATGCAGTTAATTGAGCAGCAGCGTTACCTGGAACTGCTGCAAAACCCGAAGCTGATTGCAGCGATGAACGATCCGGCGCTGGCCGCGCAGCTCCGGAGTTTCGATTTCCAGAAGGCGCTCGATTACGCACTGAAGAAGCAGCCCTAAACAGGCACTTGCGCCCGGCCCCGCGTTGAGCACACCATCCAGCAATGTTTAAGCGCCGCCGACAGATCGTTCCCGGGGAAGCGCCCGGATTGCTCAAGCTCTCCCAGGACATTCCGCGACAGTTGCCGGTCATCACCATGATTGAGTATGGACCGGATTGTCTGGAGGAACGAAATGATGTCGGTCACCAAGAGTTACTTGCCCATTTGAACAATGAGTTAGTCACCTGGATTAACATTGATGGGCTGGGCGACCTCAGCGTTCTGCGTACTCTCGGGCAGCGCTTCCATCTCCATCCACTCGCGCTCGAGGATGTGCTCGACACGAGTCAGCGACCGAAAGTCGAGCAGTATGATGAGTATCTCTTCATTGTCACGAAGATGCTCTATCTCGACCAGAAGAAAGAGATGGGCGCGGAACAGGTCAGCATGTTTCTCGGTGACACCTTTCTCATTACCCTGCAGGAGGAAGCGGAGTGCGACGTTTTTGAGCCGGTGCGGGCACGGATCCGGAGCGGCAAAGGACGAATCCGCCATGCAAAATCTGACTATCTCGCGTATGCCTTATTGGATGCGATCATCGATCATTATTACCCGGTACTGGAAGCAATCGGGGTGGAGATTGACGCAATTGAAGACGAATTAATCGCGAACCCACTAACCCGGCCGGTCGGCACTTTGCATGGACATAAACGGACTTTGACCCAGATTCGGCGCATGGTCTGGCCGCTGCGCGACGTGACCAATCTGCTCCTGCACGAGGATCCCGGACTGATTCGGCCCGAAACCAAGATCTATCTGCGCGACTGTTATGATCACAGCGTGCAATTGATGGATGTGGTCGAGAGTTATCGCGATGTGCTTTCTGGCCTGACTGAACTTCACATCTCCAGCATCGGGTTGCGGACAAACGAGATCATGCGCGTGCTTACGGTCATCTCGTCGGTCTTCATTCCACTTACGTTCATCGCCGGCGTCTACGGGATGAATTTCACACACATGCCGGAGCTTGCCGAGCCTTATGGTTACATAGCGTGTCTCGGTCTCATGTTGCTGGTGGCGATCGGCCAAATCCTCTATTTCAAGAAGCGGCACTGGCTCTAGGAAAGTTTCGGCTCACGCGTTCACATGGCCAAATACCTCGTCGTCAGCACCAGTGGCAATCCATCCAGTAACAGTCGGAAGATGGGAAGGATTGCTTTCGCGTATTTGCGGAAGGAAAAGATGGACTGCGAGTGGCTTGACCTTGCGGAGTTAGAGCTACCTCTATGTGATGCCGACGCCTGTTACGCCCATCCGGCGGCGCGAAGGCTGGATAAGGCGGTGGCCACAGCCGATGGCATTATCATAGCGGCGCCGGTTTACAACTACGACGTCAGTGCCTCGGCCAAGAACATGATCGAGCTGACCGGTAGTTCCTGGGAAGACAAGATCGTGGGTTTTCTTTGTGCCGCCGGCGGAATGAGTAGTTACATGTCGGTCATGGCTTACGCTAACAGCCTGATGCTGGACTTCCGTTGTATAATTGTTCCGCGCTTTGTCTATGCGACGAGCGACGTCTTTGACGAGGAGGAGCTATTAGAGAAGAAGGTCATCGCGCGGATCGAGCAAGTCGCAGCGGAATTGATCCGCTTTACCGAGGCTTTGCGGGGCTAGAACCGCCCCCTGGCTAGTCACACTGCCGCTGCTGCTTTCGCGCCGAGCCAAATCTCGGCGCCTTCCCGGGCCGCTTCGACCTCGACTGGCTGCCCCTTCTCCAGCACAAGCATCCGGGCTGCTTCGACCATGGATTCAATAAACTTGTCGTCATGCGTCGGGTCGTGATGAAAGAGAAAGAGCTTCCGCACTTCGGCATCGATCGCGAGCGAGACGACGCTGCTAAGTGAGCCGTGACCCCAGCCGACCTTCTGCTTGTATTCCTCGTCGGTATATTGTGTGTCGATGATCAGGATATCGGTGCCACGGAGAAACGTCACGAGCTTGCCGCGCGCTTCGGCAGCATAGGCGCGAGCCTCGGCGAAGCTGGACTTGCCCTCGCTTGCCTGGCTGAGCTTGAGCAGGTCATAAGGCTCATTGTCAGGCAGGAAGGCGATGGAACCGTTGCTCGTCGTCAATCGGTAGCCGACACAGATACCGGGATGATTCACATACCGCGCCTGCACCTTTACTCGGCCGATCGAGAATTCCATCTCCTTCAACTCCTCGATTGAGATTGCGCTTGGCATGTCACTCAGCTGAATCGGGAAAAAGGAAGTCTCCATCTGACCCTTTAGGACTGACTCAAGTCCGGCGCGCGCACCCTGATAGCCCAGCACCCGGAGTGAGTTCTTCTGGTGATAAGCGGGGAGAAAAAATGGCAGGCCCTGGATGTGGTCCCAATGAGTGTGAGAGATGAGCAAGGTGGGGCGAATCGGTTGCTCGGCAAACTCTTCCTGGAGCGCGATCCCGAGCTCGCGCAGGCCGGAGCCGGCATCGAGGATAATGATCTCGCCGTCAGCCCGAACTTCGACACAACTGGTGTTCCCGCCGTAACCGACCGTCGAGGAGCCGGGCACCGGAATCGAGCCGCGCACGCCCCAGAATTTCACCCGGGTCGAGGGCGGATTGAATTCCGGGACCGGCGGCCGGACGGCGCCATTCTCCTGCGCCGGCATGACGCGTTCGATCACGTCGCGCAGGTTTTCCCAGCTAATCGGCTTGACCAGATATTCATCCGCGCCCGCCTCGATCGCGCTCTTTCGATCGACGCCATAATCGCGCCCGGAGATGATAATGATTCTCGAGCGATGAAGAACTTCCCGCAGACTGCGACAGACCTGAAACCCGTTCGCCTTCGGCATCAGCAGATCGCACAGGATCAGCTCCGGCCGATGTTCGAGGGCGAGCCGGATGCCGGCCTCGCCATCACCGGCTTCGAGAATCTTCCAGTCGTCGTGCGCGAAAAGATCGGCGGTCGCGCGCCGGCTTTCCGCGTCGTCCTCGATCAATAGAACAGTTTGCATGAGTGACCGGGCCGATTGTTCGCAGACGAGTCGCGCGCAGACAAGCGGAATCGGAGTTTCCCGAAAGGTTAAGACTGGCTTTGCGGTCGTTAGGCTAAGCCGGACACGTTTCGCTTAAAAGAAAATCGGAATGATGAGAATGGCGACGATGTTTGCCACTTTGATCATCGGGTTGATCGCCGGGCCCGCCGTGTCCTTGTAGGGATCGCCGACGGTGTCGCCGGTCACGGCAGCGGCGTGCGCGAAGGAACCTTTGCCGCCGTAATTGCCTTCCTCGATGAATTTCTTCGCGTTATCCCAGGCACCGCCACTCGAAGTCATGGCGATGGCGACAAACAAACCAGTCACAATCGTGCCAACGAGCAGCCCGCCGAGAACGACCGCGCCGAGTTGGGGAATGACCGCGACGATGCAAACAAATGCCACCGGCAGGAGCGCCGGGATAATCATTTCTCGCAGGGCCGCTTTTGTCACGATATCGACGCAGGTGCCGTATTCGGGAGTATCTTCGCCGCGTAGGATTCCAGGTTTGGCATTGAGCTGCCGGCGCACTTCGCGCACGACCGCGCCGGCCGCTTTGCCGACCGCATCCATGCTGAAGGCGGTGAAGACAAACGGCAACAGTCCGCCAATGAACAAGCCTATGATTACCTTTGGCTCGGTAAGCGAAAATTGGAAGTTGAAGGGCCGCCCGGCAGCAGTGACGTGGGCGCGTAACTCTTCGACATAGGAACCGAAAAGGACCAGCGCGGCAAGACCAGCAGAGGCGATGGCATAGCCCTTGGTGACTGCTTTCATGGTGTTACCGACCGCGTCGAGCTCATCGGTCACTCCGCGGACTTCCTTCGGCAGGTTGCTCATGACTGCGATGCCGCCGGCGTTGTCGGTGATCGGGCCAAAGGCATCGAGCGAAATAATGATGCCGGCCATTGAAAGCATGCTCATGACTGCGATGGCGATCCCGTAAAGGCCGGCAAAATGAAAGCTGAATAAGATCGCGAGCCCTATAAATCCAACCGGCAGCGCAGTCGCATGCTGACCAATGGCAAGACCGGCAATGATGTTGGTGGCATGACCAGTCTCGGAAGCTTTGGCAATCTTACGCACCGGCCCATAACTCATGGAGGTATAATAGTTCGTGATCAGCACCACGATCCCGGTCATGCATAGACCGACGATGGAGGCGAGATAGATATCCGTCGGAGTGCGCAGAGCGTAGGCGATCATCACTCCACTCGGAAAAAGATAATGGGTCGCCGGCCAGAAGAGCGCCGCGGACACAATCGCGCTCGCGAGCACGCCACCCATCAGAGCATTACCCGGCTTGAGCGCGACAAGATTGACGAAAAGGATCCCGCAGATGGCGCCGAGCACGGAAATGCCGCCTAACAAAAAGGGATAAAGAATGGCCGCGGGCGTGCCCGGCAACGTGAGAGCGCCGACCAGGATCGCGCCAATCAAGCTGACTGCATAAGTCTCAAAGACGTCCGCCGCCATCCCGGCGCAATCGCCGACGTTGTCGCCCACGTTATCGGCGATCGTAGCCGGGTTCCGCGGATCATCTTCCTCGAGACCGCTCTCGATTTTGCCGACGAGATCGGCGCCGACATCAGCCGCTTTGGTATAAATCCCGCCCCCGAGTCGCGCGAACACGCTGATCAAACTCGCGCCCAGAGCCAGGCCGATAAGACTGCGCACCGCAAGATCGTGACCAATCAAACTGGTCGCGACAGTGTAGAAAATTCCAACTGAGAGCAGCGCGAGAGCGACGACTAACAATCCGGTGACGGCGCCGCCGTTGAAGGCGATACGCATCGCGGTGATGCGTGATTTCCTCGCGGCCTCGGTGGTGCGAACGTTCGCGAGCACCGCGATGCGCATGCCAATGTAACCGGCCGCGAGGGAGCAGGCCGCGCCGATGACAAAGCCGATCGCAGTTGCGTGGTCCTTGAAAAAGAAAAGGAGCAGGAAAATGACAATCGCGATCGAGCTGATGGTGATGACCTGGCGATTGAGATAAGCCTTCGCTCCTTCCTGGATGGCGTTGGAGATTTCCTTCATCCTCGGATTGCCGGCGGGCGACTTGATCACGGCCAGGATGAGGATGAAGGCGAAGATGAGACCGGCCACGGCGCAGCCCATGGAAATGACAACGCCAGAAGTGACAAAGGAGAGCGCGAGAAGAGTCATAAGTATGAGCCGGAGTGAGAAGTGCTGGACTTTAGAGGGGTTTTCCGGGGTGGCAACCGCTTTAAATGCCATGTTTCAAGAGCACTCAGGCGCCCGGGTTTCGACCCGCCGCCGCGCTACAGCTCGAAGACCGAGCGCAGCCGGCGGAGAAAGCTGGCGCGATACTCGCGTTCTTTCGTTTCCTGCGCGAAACCCTGCGCCGCGTCCTTGAGCACGCCTTCGGTTTCGATCTTTCGAGCAGCCAGTAACTCGCTCAACTGCGTCACGCAATCGGGCGCCTCGCGCAGGACCGCAGCCATCGCTGGCTTGGAGATTTCGATCACTTCGCAATCATCCTCTGCCCGCACTGTCGCGGTCCGTTTTTCGCCCGTGAGGAGCGACATTTCGCCAAAACAATCGCCCATCCGCAGCGAAGCGACCCGCAACATCGTCCCATTCTGCGAGACCGAGACGTTGGCGCTGCCGTGCAGGAGGACGAACATCGAAGCGCCCTCGGCATCCTGCTCGATGATCTTTTCGCCACGGCCGAAGCGCACGGTGCGCGAACCGCGAATCAGCTGATCGAGTTGTTCGCTCGTTAGGCAGGAGAAGAGCTGCTCGCCTTCGAGGATGGCCTTGGTCTGGTTGTGTTCTTCCTGCGCGCTGGTGGTGCGGCGGCGGTTGATCTCGAGGGTGCGAATCGGGAAGGGGATGGTGATTTTCTGGCGTTTGAAGTTGTACCAGATGTTGGTGCGGATGGCGTCGCAGACGTTGCTGTAGTTCTCGTGGCTGCGCATGTAGAACTTGATCTCGTAAAGGATGGCGAAATCGCCGAAATCCTTCAGGTACACTTTCGGCGCGGGCTCTTTCTCTACCCAGTCAGCATGGAGTGTGGCCTGAAAGAGCGCGTCCTTGACCTTGTTCGGCGGAACGTTGTAATCCACCCCGACGACAATCCGCATCGCATGCAGCTCGGTCGGATAATGGAGATTTACGATCGTGCCGCGGACGATCTCGTTGTTCGGGATATCGAGATAGATCGCGTCGTTTGTCCGCAGCCGGGTGGAACGCCAGTTGATCTCCATCACCTCGGCGAAATGTTCCCCCACTTGGAGCCAGTCCCCGACCTTGTAGGGCCGGCTGATTTGCAAGGACATCCCGGCGACGACGCCGCCAAGGACGTTCTGGGTCGCAAAGGCCAAAATGACCGCGGCTACGCCCGAGCCGGCGAGTAACCCACGCAGCTCGCGGTCGGCGTGATAGCCGATGCTCAGGACAAGAAGGAGGGCGATGAGGAAAATGACCAGCGCCACCATCTCGCGGAGGAACTTGGGAATGACAGTCTGGCGTTTGTGTTCGAAATAGAGGTCCCAGAGATAGCGATCGACGAGCGCGATCACGACCGCGGTACTGAGCAAGGCGACAGCCGCGGCAACGTGATTGCGCCAACGCATGTCGATGCCGTAGACCCAGGCGGCGGCATAGACCGCCAGAGCAAGAGTGAAAAGCTGGAAGAAAATCCCGAACCGCACTCCGGCCCGACGTTTCAGCAGCCGCCCGATTGAGAGAGTAATGAAAAATGTCGCGAGGAAAACCCCGATCGTGGCGACATCTCGTTGCGCTTCAGCGATAGCCAGCATTCGATTCGTTAGGTAGGAAACAATAGCAGAGAGCGCGAGGCAGCGACAAGTGCGCCAGCGGAGCAGGACACGGCAACGAAGTTACCGCGCCGGCGGCCAAACGACCAGCCAGAGCCAGCCGGCGAGAAAACAAAGACCGCCGACGGGAGTAATTGCGCCGAACCATTTTATGTTCGTTAGGGCGAGAAGATAAAGACTGCCGCTGAAGATCACAATCCCGGCGATGAAAAGACCGGCCGCGACGCGCGCGGTCGGGAGTACAGTGGCGAGAACGAGAAGCCCGAGCGCGTGCAGGAAATGATAAAGCACCGCAGTCTTCCAGACCTCCGCGGTGTTGTGCGTCGCGAGCGTGCCTTTCAAGGCATGGGCGCCGAATGCGCCAAGCGCTACGGCTACGAAACAAAAGCCGGCGGCAATCCGAAAGAGCATCAGGTTCACCCCGCGAAGGTGATGCTCTGAGCGCCTTTCGGCAACCGCGCAGAGTCAGCGCTGCTCGTTTTGCTCCCGCAATGTGCGCACCTGGTCAACGACTCGGCGCGCCTGGTCGAGCGAGTTCTTCGGCCAATTGACCTCCTTAGTCTGCGCCGGGGCGGTGCGCATCGCAGGTGCCTTGGCCGGGGCGGGTTGGTCGGAGTTGCGTTGCCAGACGAAGAGCGCAGTGACGGTAAGCGCCAGCACAATAAACGTCTTCATGGCTCCTGGTGAGCAACCGTCGGGCCACGCATCTGGCGAACTGCGCGGTCTCGTTGAAGCATCCAACGCTTCAATCAAGCCCGAAATAATTTTGATGCGTTTCCCGGAAAAGGACGCGCACACGAACAATCAACCTTTGAGGATTACACCTATGAAAAAACTCGCTGCGCTCGTTCTCGTGGCCGCCACGGCGGCCTTTTGCTCGATCGTCGGCCCGCTCCGGGCCGGCACGCTCACGCTTGATCCTGGAAGTCCGAGTTTTATCCCGCCCGAGGCATTCGATCCCAACACCATCATGGTGGACACCACGACCGAGACGAGTTTGATACACCTCTCCGGTTTCGCGACCGTGACTCCGCCGGGAGTTACCGAAACGGCCACGGTCCAAGTGAGCGGGATGTTCTCCGCCGATCCGGGGGACGAATTCTCCGTCGCGTACCGCTTTGCCAGCGATCTCAATGCAGACGGCCCGATCACCTATACGATCTCGGGAGACATCAACGGCATTCCCATTCCCGATATCACCGGCATGATTGATCCCGGCTTGCACGTGTATGAGGGCACAGCGGAACTGCCCGCCCTTGTCACAGCGGGTACCTTCAACGGAACGCTTACGCTCGATTTCGCGAACTCAGGGGGCACGGCCTTGCCCGGGACACTCGATCTCACCCTGCAACAGCTCGATTTTCAATTGGCCCCGACGCCGGTCGAGGTCAACCCCCCATCGGAAGCGCAAAATATTTCAACCCGCGCCAACATCACCACGGGAGAGAATGTTCTCATCGGCGGTTTTATTATTAATGGGACAGACGACAAGCAGGTCGTCGTGCGCGGCATCGGTCCTTCGATCACCGGGACCACAACGCCGGTGCTGGCTGACCCGACGATCACGCTCTTCGATGCCAGCGGGATGATGATCGCCACCAATGACAACTGGATGGATTTGAGCCAGGAAGATCAAACCACCCTCACCGATAACAATCTCGCGCCCATGGACCCTGCCGAATCGGCTCTCGTCGAGACGCTCGCTCCCGGCGAATACACCGTGATTGTGAGCGGGGTCGGTGACACGACCGGAATAGGGTTAGTCGAAGTCTACGGCTTGAATGACGGCTCTACCTCGGTCCTCGCCAATATCAGCAGCCGCGGTTTCGTTGAGACGGGCGACAACGTCATGATCGCTGGCGTTATCCTCGGCGGCGGGGG
Source organism: Chthoniobacterales bacterium (assembly GCA_025980625.1). GTDB lineage: Bacteria > Verrucomicrobiota > Verrucomicrobiia > Chthoniobacterales > UBA10450 > JAICXG01. The sequence goes on along the minus strand of JAICXG010000029.1, from coordinate 6,783 downwards.
AGGCGGCTTATCCCAACTCATCGTTCGCGGCATCGGTCCTTCGCTGGCCGACAAGGGAGTCACGAATCCCCTGGCCGATCCGATGATCCAGCTGATCGATGCCAACGCCAATGTGCTCGCGACAAATGACAACTGGATGGACGATCCCAACATGCAGCAGGTATCGGACGCCGGGCTTGCTCCGACCGACCCGAATGAGGCGGCCATCTACGACATTCTTCCCGCAGGTGAATACACCGCAATCCTCAGCGGCGTGAACGACACCTCGGGAATCGGTTTGGTCGAAGCATATGAAATTGACCCAGCGCCCGTCCCGGGAACGAAATAACCAGGACTAAAAAATCCTGGCGCCCGGCCGGTATCGCCGGTCGGGCGCTCTTGGTTGTGAGTCAGAGATGTCTGGCTTGCGGCCGAAACGCTGGCGTCACTTAGCGAAGGCCCAGTGACACACGAAGCGAGGCGCCCGGTGACATCATGCCTAACGAGTCCTGATGCCTTTAGCGATTTCGACGTGGAAGGTCTGTTTCTTTTTCTCGCGCCCGTAACTCAACTCAGCCGTGTAATCACCGCTCGGGACAAACATCTTCGGATCCTGTCCCCCATATTCGATCAGCACATCTTTGGTCGGTCGCAGGTCCCAGTTGAGGCGATGCATTCCCTGCGTGCCGGGAGCTTTCAGATTCGCGACCGGCTGGCCCTCGGAATTGGTGATTGCGATCTTGACCTCATCTCCGGTGAACTCCTTTACCCAAAATGTAATCAGCGCGCCCTCGGGAGGATTTTCGCCATGATAAAGCCCTTTGCCCGCGAACTCGGAAACCCCCGGCAGCAGGTAAAATCCGCGCGCCGCTGGAATCGGAAAGAGATGGGCCGTCTCCGCCATCACTTCCGGTGTCAGCTCGCGCAAAGGTCGCGTGTCGTCGAGAATGTAAATGCTGCGGCCGTGCGTCGCGATCACGAGATCGGCGGTGCGCGGGTGAATCTGGATGTCGTCCACCCGCACCGCCGGCGGATCGCCGATCCGCAGCCAATGCCCGCCCCGGTCGAAGGAGGCGAAGAGGCCAAAGTGCGTCCCGGCGTAAAGGAGATTGGAGTTGACCGGATCCTCGCGCACGACCTCGACCGGGTCGTTAGGCGGGATTCCTTCGCCGACGATGCGCTGCCAGCTCTGGCCAGTATCGCCCGTGCGCAAGATGAATGGTCGATCGTCGCCGGTCCGGTAGGCATTGGTCACCACATAGGCGACCTTCGAGTCTTTCGCGCCCGGCTCGATCCGCACAATCCATTGTCCGCGCTCCGGCTCGGGGAGTTTATTCGTCAGCTCCGTCCAGTTTTTCCCGTCATCCTGCGTTACCCACAGACGTCCATCATCCGTCCCGGCCCAGAGCATGCCGGCTTTCACTGGCGATTCGGCTAACGAATAAACGGCCCCATAATTTTCCGCGCCGCTGCCGGCGGCCGCGATCTTGCCTGGCTCGTTCCGAGTGAGATCGGGGCTGATGACCTCATATTGCTCGGCTTTATTCGTTAGGCGAAAGATCCTGTTGCCGGCCAGATAAAGCACGCCGGGATGATGCCGGCTGCCGATGAGGGGCGAGTTCCAGTGAAAGCGATAGCGCTCCTGGCCTTCCGGCGGTTCCGGTCGCAGGTCGCGCCGCTCTCCATTTCGCAGGTTGATCCGGTGGATAAAACCTTCCTGGCTTTCCGCATAAAAAATCTGCGGATCGAAGGGATCGAACACGACATAAAATCCATCACCACCTTGCAGCGCCATCCAGTCCGAGTTGCGAATTCCTTCCTTCATTTGTGTCTGACTCGGGCCGGCGAAGCTTTCGTTATCCTGCAAGCCGCCGGCGACCCGATAGAACGGCTGCATGTCGTCGAGCGTAACGCGGTAAAACTCGCCGGCCGGGAAACGCGCCAGATGCTCCCAGCCTTTGCCCGCGGCGAAGCTTTGATACACGCCGCCGTCAGTCCCAAGAATCAGCCGCTGGGAGACCGGCGGCTTGGGTGGCTTGTTTTTTTCTTCCGCTTTTGGCGGCTGCGGCGCGGGTGTCGAGCCCGGCTGAATGGCGAGCGCGTGACAATCGGGATGGATTTTCTCGGAAAGATCTTCCCGAAAATTTTTCCCGCCATCATCCGAAGCGAGCACCGCCATCCCGAGGACGTAAATGCGCTGGTCGTTCGCCGGATCGATCCGGATCTGGCTGAAATAAAACGGACGCGGATCGATGTCGCTTATCCGGGTCCATTTCTCCCCGCCATCTTCCGAGCGGAAAACGCCGCCGCTTCGGCTGTGGATGTTGCTGATGTCGCTCGCCCCGCCGGCATCGCTTTGCACCACTGCCATCACGAGTTTCGGCTTGCTCAAAGAAACCGCCAGACCAATCCGGCCGGTCTCGTTAGGCAAACCACCGCTCAGCTTTTTCCAGGTCGCGCCGCCGTCAGTGCTTTTGAAAATGCCGCCGACATCGGCGCCGTTCGTCGCCGTCACGCCATAGGCAAACGACCAGGGCGTGCGCTGCCGCGCATACAAGGCGGCGTAGACAATCTCCGGGTTCGAAGGATCAAGCGCGACATCGCCGCAGCCGGTGCGGGCATCGTTAGGCGAAGGTGCTTTCAGGATTAACTTCCAGGTTTTCCCCGCGTCCGTCGTCTTATAAAGGCCGCGCTCGCCCCCGTCCTTCCAGAGGTTGCCCATCGCCGCAACGTAGGCGACTTCCGGCTTCTTCGGATGGACGACGATGCGCGCGATCGCCCGGCTCTCCTTCAGGCCGACGTTGTCCCAGCTCGAGCCACCGTCACTCGAACGATAGACGCCGTCGCCCCACTCCGAAGAATTGCGATCATTCGCTTCTCCGCTTCCGACCCAGATGACGTTCGAATCGGAGGGCGCGACCGCGATCGCCCCGATCGAAAGGCGAGGTTGCTTATCAAAAACCGGGTCGAAGCTGACGCCGTTATTTGTGCTTTTGAAAATGCCGCCAGTGGCGAGCCCGACATAAAAGACATATGGGTTGCGCGGATCGATTGCGAGATCGGAAACCCGACCGCCCATCACCGCCGGCCCGATCGCGCGCGCCTTCAGCCCCTTGAACAGCACCTCGGTCAATTGCGGCGGCGCGGGCGACACGCTTGGGCTGGGCGACGCAGTCGGGCCCGCCGGGGTGGCGGAAGGCGCGCCGGAAGGCATCGCGAGGGCGGGCGGCGGAGAGACAATCGGCGCGAGTTCTTTTTCCTGGGCCGGCGCGGGAAGGGCAAAGAGCGAAAATAGACCTAACGAGACTAATGCGAGGTCAGGACGAGCAAAGACGTGCATCCTATTTCCTAAGGCAACTTGCCACCTCCGGCTACCATTTTGCGTCAGGCGCGATTCGTGTTTGAGATCAGCGGCAGGCAGAGCCTGACCTAACGAAGTAGCTGACAATTTTGGCTGTCCATCTGCCTAACGAATTGGAGCACACTTGAAGATGGAGACGGCACTTAGTATAGCTTGCTCCGTGCGCATCCTGCTCATCGAGGACGAGAAAAAAACCTCCGCCTTTATCGTCAAAGGCCTCGAGGAAGCCGGTTACCACGTCGAGACGGCGCGTGATGGCGAGACCGGGCTGCATCTCGCGCTCGGTTCGCGCTTCGATCTACTGCTCGTCGATGTCATGCTCCCGAAGAGGGACGGCTGGACGGTGGTCGAAGAGCTGCGGAAGAAAGGCGTGCACACCCCGATTCTCTTTCTCACCGCGCGCGACAGTGTGCCGGACCGAGTGAAAGGGCTCGAGCTGGGAGCCGATGATTATCTCGTGAAACCGTTCGCGTTTTCCGAGCTCCTCGCCCGGGTCCGCTCGCTCCTGCGCCGCAGCGAAACGCAGCAGAGCGATTATTTGAAAATTGAGGATCTCGAGCTCGACACGCACCGCCACCGCGCCCTCCGCGCCGGTCAGCCGCTCCATCTCACGGCGAAGGAATTTCTTCTCCTTGCCCAGCTTGTGCGGGCGGCGGGGGAAGTGGTTTCGCGCAAGGAGATCGAGAGCCACGTCTGGGGAATTGATTTTCAGACCGGAACCAACGTTCTCGACGTGATGGTGCGGCGGCTGCGCGCGAAGGTGGACGATCCTTATCCGAAAAAATTGATCCACACCGTGCGGGGCGCCGGTTATGTCCTCAAACCCAGCTGAACCGCGATCGATCGCGTCGCAGCTGGTTTTACTCTTCACGCCGGCCGCGGCGTTGCTTCTCTTTTGCGGGCTGGGCGTGCTCTACTGGATCATCGTTAGGCATGCTTATGCGGAGGATCGCGCCGTTCTCCTGGACAAAGTCGCGGCCGTCCGGGCGAGCCTGAAGTCAAACGGTGGTATGGCGCTTTTAAACCAGGAATTGCGCGCCACTCCAGCCGGTCAGCGCGCGCCTTACTGGGTCCGGGTGCTGGATCCGAAGGGCCGCGTCCTCGCGCAAACGCCAGGGATGGATCAGCTGCTTGCGTCGGATCTTTTTTCCTCGCGCGCGGCCGCTCCGCTGGCGGCGGAGCCGCGCGATTACGAGGCGGGGGGAAAATTGTTTTCGTTGCTCTCGGTCACCGCGCCGGCCAACGGTCAGCTCTACACGATCCAGGTGGCGCAGGATCGAACCGTGGACGAGCAATTTGAAAAGCAGTTCGGCCTGCTCGTCATGGTGGCGCTCGTCTGCGGCATCGTAGCGTCCGTAATCATCGCGATGACAGTGGCGAAACGCGGTTTGCGTCCGCTCGAAACGATGACGCGCTTGCTCATGCGCGTCGGGCCGACCCGCCTGGATGAGAAAGTGCCGCCCAGCGAATGGCCGCGCGAATTGCAACCGGTCGCGATCGCTTTCGACGACATGCTCGATCGGCTGGAGGATTCTTTTACCCGGCTTTCGCAGTTCTCCGCCGATCTGGCTCACGAATTGCGCACTCCACTCGCCAACATCCGCGGCGAAGCCGAGGTGGCGCTGACGCGGTTGCGTTCGCCTAACGAATACCAGGCCGTGATCGAATCGAGTGTGGCGGAATGTGCCCGCCTCTCCGGGATCATCGACAATCTCCTCTTCCTCGCCCGGGCGGAAGCGGCTGAGAGCAAAGTGCACTGCTCTTTTTTCAACGGCCGGGCCGCGATTGAACGAATTGCAGCTTACAACGAAGCGATCGCGGAGGAACGCGGCCTGACGATCCGTTGCACGGGCGAAGGCCAGGTTTTTGCCGATCCGATTTTGTTCGGCCGCGCCGTCAGTAACCTGGTCGATAACGCGGTCCGTTTCACGGCCGACGGTGGCGCGATCGACATTTGCCTAACGACCGATGGGAGCGGCGCCAAAATTACCGTAGCTGACACCGGGGGTGGGATTCCGGCTGAGCATCTCTCCCGGGTCTTTGACCGATTTTATCGAGTCGATGCTTCGCGCAGCAGCGAAGGCACCGGCTTGGGATTGGCGCTGGTCAAATCGATCGCCGATTTGCACGGCGGTTCTGTCCTGATCGAGAGCGAAGTCGGCCGCGGCACGACCATAACGCTGCGGTTCCCGGGCGGCGGTGGAAAAGAAGCCGGTTGACGCATAGGCATCGTTTCTGCTTTGATGACAAAAATATCATTATGTTCTTGTCATCTTTCGACCCGCAGGGTAAAAACCCGGGCATGTCCACAAAAATTAAGCGGGAACATGGGTTGCTTCGGGGAATCTTCGTCTGTCTTGCCACAATCCTCGCGGCAATAATTTGCAGCCCCATCGGACAAGCGCAGGACGCCGTTGCATTGAATCAGACCAACGCGGCTGCTCCGACGCCAGCCACGACTTCGGCCAAACCGTCAAGTGCTACTGACGACCAACCTGCTGAACCTGGCCCTACCGAATCAAGCAGCGCGACTGAGACAACGTTGGTAATCAGGGGAGAAGAGGTGCCGAGTGCCTATGGCGCGCCGCCCGCGCTCTCGCGCAGCCGTTTCTCCAATTTGGTGAATGCTTACGTCCTGCCGCCATGGGCGGTCTTCGCCGCCGCCATTTATCAAGGCGACGCACTGCGATTTAATCGGCCGGACCACATGTGCACGGCCGAGATCGAGCTCGGCCTGCCTTATCGCTTCGGCGTCGCGATCGAGAATTCGATCGAGACATTTCGCGGCAGGACTCAGGAGCGATCCTTCAGCTTGGAAGGGCGTTATGCCTTTGCTGACTGGGATAAGATTCCGCTCAATCCCACGATCTTCATGGAATACAGATTCGGCATCGGCGACATCCTGCATGATGAGGGCCCACCCGAGCCGCTGGCGAAAGGCGAGGCCGAGGAATTTCTGAACGCGCATGAGCCATTACCGGGCGCTCTCGAAGTGCGCCTCCTTCTCGCGGAGGAATTCTTCGGCTCGCTGGAATGGGCTTTGAACGGCTTTTTCGAGGCAGAAACTGGTGGCGATCGCGGCCGGGAATGGGGCTTTGCACAAAGCGCGATGGTCCCGGTGCTCTTGCCGAAGGAGCGATTGAAGATCGGGGCAGAAATGCAACTGACAGGCTTCTCCGACAAAGGGATCCGACACGATCCGTCCTATCGCTTCATCATCGGCCCGACAGTCGCTTGGAAACCTACGGCTAACACCCGGTTGGACCTTTCGCCACTTTTCGGGGCGACCCACGACGCACCCAGAGCGTCGGTCTTCGCGGTTTTCTCGTGGGTCTTCGGCGGCGCCGAGACGAACGAAGCGGAGGCTCCGGCCTCCACCCGTAACCGCTAACTGATTCGGTCGTTCTTGCCCGGTTCAATCACACCTAATCTGGAAATACCTA
>JAICXG010000253.1 GCA_025980625.1 Chthoniobacterales bacterium | reverse complement strand
GGCGATCGGATTTACGGGTGCGATGATTGTCTCGACGCTTGTCCGTGGAATCGGTTCGCCAAAGTCTCTCGTGAAAGCGCCTTCGCCGCCCGACCGGCCGTGGCACAAATGCGGCTACGTGATTTTCTTGCGCTCAACGATGAACAATTCCGGGACCTTTTTCGCGGCTCGCCCATTCGGCGAACGAAGCGCCGCGGCTTCCTCCGCAATGTTTGCGTCGCGCTCGGAAATGTCGGGACAAAGGAAGACCTGCCGGCGCTTGCCGCTGCGGAGCACGATCACGAGCCGCTCGTGGTCGAGCATGCACTTTGGGCGACCAAACGAATTCAAAAGCGCCTCGATCTCGCCGAAGTGGCGCACTGCTGAACGGGAATAATTTGCAATGGTCTAAAGACCTCGCTAAAAGCTCACCTCCAAAGCATTCTTTTTCCATGCATCAGACAGCCACCCCCGTTACTACGACGCGCCGCAAGCGCAGATCCCGTCGCAAGCTCTACATTTGGCTCGGGGTCGGCGGGCTAATTCTCCTCCTCATCGCCGGCTCGATTATTTCGAGCAAGCGCGAGCAGCCGATCCCGGTCACGACCGAAAAGGCAGGGCGCCGCACCATCATCGCGACCGTTTCCGCGACTGGAAAAGTTCAGCCCGAGACGGAGGTGAAAATCTCCCCGGAAGTGGCGGGCGAGATCATCGAGTTGCCGGTCGAAGATGGAACGGAAGTGAAAAAAGGCGACCTGCTGGTGAAGATACGGCCCGATTCCTACAAGGCGTTGCTCGAGCAACAGCAGGCCGCGATCAGCACCGCCGAAGCGGTCAGCGAACAGCAAAAAGCGGCGGTGGAAAAAGCGGAGATGGATTTCAAGCAAGCGCAGGATCTCTTCCACAAGAAGCTCATTTCGGAAACCGAGATGACCGCGGCCAAGACCGCCTATGACGCTGCGAAGTCAGCCTACCAATCCGGGTTGCACAGCATCGAAGGCGCGAAGGCCAGCTCGAGCCAGGCGCGGGATCAACTTTCCAAAACTACGATTTATTCTCCGCTCGATGGCATCGTCACGCTGCTCAATAGCAAGCTCGGGGAACGCGTCGTGGCGACGGGACAATTCGCCGGTACCGAGGTAATGCGCGTGGCCGACCTGAACCAGATGCAGGCGGTCGTGGACGTGAATGAAAACGACGTCGTGCACGTGAAACTCGGTGACACGGCCAAGGTCACGATCGATGCCTACGGTGATCGCAAGTTCGACGGCAAGGTCGTGCAAATTGCCAACACCGGGAAAACCACCGGCGCCGGCACCCAGGAGGAAGTGACCAATTTCGAAGTGAAGATCCAGCTCGACAAGGGCACAGTCCGGCTCCGCCCCGGCCTCAGCTGCACGGCCGAGATTCAAACCGATATGGTGAAAGACGCCGTCTCCGTCCCGATCCAAAGCGTCACGATTCGCACCGGCGACACGAACTTGAGCCCGGAAGAGATCGAGCAGAAAAAGCAACTCAAGCAGACGAAGGAAAAAGCCGATAACAACGCCGAGGTCGAGAATATCCGCCTCGCCAAACAGACCGCGAAAGAAGAGCGCGAGAAACTGAAGAAGGTCGTGTTCCTGAAAGAAGGCAGCAAAGCCAGGATGGTCGAGGTCACAACCGGGATCGCAGACGATTCCGATATCGAGATCAAGAGCGGCGTGCAACCGGGTGACGAAGTTATTGCCGGCAGTTACAGCGCGATTAGCCGTAAGTTGAAAAACGGCGCGCGGGTGAAGATCGATACGGAAGGAAAGAAATAGGTTTCCGAGGTTCAGTAAACCGGTTCAGATCTGAATGCTGAGCGCTGAACGCGACACGATGAGTCGAAATTCCATTCACCATCCAAGTCCGCTCGTCATCGACATTGAAAACATCACGAAGGAGTACGTGATGGGCGAAGAGATCATTCACGCCTTGCGCGGTGTTACGCTCCAGATTCGGCGCAACGAATATCTCGCCATCATGGGGCCGAGCGGGAGCGGCAAATCCACCCTCATGAACATGCTCGGCTGCCTCGATACGCCGACCTCCGGGCGTTATGAATTCAACGGCAAGGATGTCTCCGAGATGGATGGCGACGAGCTGGCCGAGATTCGGAATCGCGAGATCGGGTTTGTCTTTCAAACCTTCAACCTCCTCCCCCGCTCCACCAGTTTGCGCAACGTCGAGCTGCCGCTCATCTACGCCGGGATCGATCCCGAAGAACGCGAACAACGCGCTGCCGCCGCCCTTGCTGCGGTCGGTCTGGAAGACCGCCTGATGCATAAGCCTAACGAACTCTCCGGCGGACAACGCCAGCGGGTCGCGATCGCCCGCGCGCTCGTTAACCAGCCCTCGATCATTCTCGCCGACGAACCGACCGGCAATCTCGATTCCAAGACCGGCGAAGAAATCATGGCGCTCTTTGAAAATCTTTATCAGCAGGGCAATACCGTGATCCTCGTGACCCATGAGGCCGATATCGCGCGCCACGCCCGTCGCACCGTCCATCTGCGGGACGGCCTGATTGAAAGCGACGACGTTGCACCGGCGCGGCGCTCGCCCGAAACCGCGGGAGTGAGTTGACACTCGTTAGGCATTGAAACGTCTCCTCTATGAGCTGACCGAGAGCTGGAAAATCGCCGCCGCGCAGATGGCCGCGAACAAAACCCGCTCCTTTCTCACCGCGCTCGGAGTGATTATCGGGATTGTCGCGGTCACACTCATGGGCACGGCGATTAACGGCATCTCTGTCGGCTTCGACAAAAGCATGTCGGTGATCGGGGACGACGTGCTTTACATCGAGCAATATCCGTGGAGCCGAATGAACGATTGGTGGAATTACCGGGACCGGAAAAAGATTCACACCGAATACGGCGACAAGATCAACCACCAGATCGCGGTCACCCCGAACACTAATCTCATGGTCGCGGTCCCGACCATGAGCCTGCTCCGCTCCGTTAAGTTCGGCGATAACAGTGTCGATAATGTCTACATCCTCGGCACGACCGCTGATTACGCGCTCATCTCGACACTCGACTGCAGCGAAGGCCGCTTCTTCAACGAAATCGAATCGCGCGGCGGCGACGAGGTTTGCGTCGTCGGTTATGATGTCACCGATGCGCTCTTCGGCGGCCGGAGCGCACTCGACAAGCGAGTGCTGATTAACGGGCACGCCTTCAAAATCATTGGCACGCTCTCTCGTCAGGGAACTTTTCTTGGGCTTTTTAGTCTCGACTCGATCGTAGTCATTCCGTTGCCGGCGTTCAAAAAATATTTCAGCGCGAAAAGCGAGGCTGATGTTCGCGTCAAAGTGCGCGACAAGACGCACATGCTCGACGCGCGCGATGAACTGACCGGGATCATGCGGCGTTTGCGCGGCCTTTCACCAGAACAGCGCGACGACTTCAACATCAATGAGCAGCAAGCTTTTAAGAGCACGCTCGACGCGGTGAAGGCGACGATCGCGATCGCCGGCCTCTTCATCACCGGGCTATCGCTGTTCGTCGGCGCGATCGGGATCATGAATATCACCTTCGTGAGCGTGAAAGAGCGCACCAAAGAAATCGGCACGCGCAAGGCGCTGGGCGCGCGCCGCCGCACCATCCTCTTGCAATTCCTGATTGAATCGACCGCGCTTTGTCTGGTCGGCGGCTTTATCGGGCTGGCCCTGGCCTATCTGATGTGCTTCGGGATGGCCTCGGCTTTTCCTTCTTTCCCGATTCGCTTCTCGTTAGGCTTGGTCATCGCCAGCATGATCGTATCGGTGCTGACAGGACTGATCTCCGGGATCGCTCCGGCCTGGAGCGCTTCGCGTCTCGACCCGGTCACGGCCTTGCGTTACGAGTAAGAGCCTAGGCCTTTGCGGCTAAACTCAGGTAGTTCTAATGTCAAAAGGCGAGCGAACAACAAAAAGGGAGACCCGGCCGCTGAATCTCTCTGTTCCGCTCCTCCTTCTTGTCGCCTTCGGGCTCGGCGCGGGAACGACCTGGCTCATCATGCGTGAATCATCAAATCCGCCGCCGAAACCCGCGATCGAAAGTTTCCTTCCGCCATCCGCTGCGCAACCAACGGCCCTGGCGCAGGCTCCTGCCTCGGTTCCCGCCGAGCCGCCCGACGTTTCGCAGCTTGCCCCTGCCGAGGCCGAGCGGACACTCGC
>JAICXG010000171.1 GCA_025980625.1 Chthoniobacterales bacterium | reverse complement strand
TCGACACTTACAACCGGCTCCTCGCCAAATACGTCACCGATAGCGGCGTCAGATATGGCGCCTGGAAAAGCGACGCTGCCGACATGCAGGCGATCCAGGATGTGGTGAACGCGATCGCGCTGGAAAAAGTCGTGTCGTTAGGCGAAAAAGAACAGCTCGCCTTTTATCTCAACGCCTATAACGCCTGGATCCTGCACGAGGCCTTGCAGAAATATCCGACGAAGAGTGTGAAAGACCTGCTCTTCACGTTTTTCATCAGCCCGAGGATCGAGGTCGCGGGCGAGCAGATGAGTTTCAATCATCTCGAGAAAGACATCATTCGGCGCAAGTTCCACGAGCCGCGGGTTCATTTTGCGCTCAACTGCGCGAGCCGCAGTTGCCCGCCGCTTAATCGGCAGGCTTTTCGCGCAGATCAGCTCGACGGCCAACTGGAAAAGCTCGCGGTCGCCTTTGTTAATTCGAAGAAAGGGGTCGAGTACACGCCGCCGAACAAGAGCGCCGCGCTCTCCGCGATTTTCAATTGGTACCGGGACGACTTTAAGCCGGTCGGCGGCGTGCTTGCATTCATCAATCAACGCCGGCAGCCGCCCTTGCCTAACGAGGTTAAGATCACCTACCAGGATTACGACTGGTCGTTGAACGAAGCGAAGTAAACCGGCGCGGCGCGTATGCCGTAGAATCGGATTGCTTTCGCGCGCTGCGACCGGCACGATCGCGCCATGAGCACGGTGGCGGTCGCGCTCGGCATTTTTGTCGCGCTCCTCGCACTCCTGGTCGCGTTGCGCAGCAAGACCGGGAATAAAATCGACATTCGCAATTCCGACATTGTGCTCGCGCTTGTGCCGGTTGCGCTCTGGCTTTTTCTCACTGGGAAGGTGCAGGAGTTCGGTTTCGGCGAAGTCAAAATCGTGGCTGCAATTAAGATGGCTTCGAACGCGCCGGTCGGCCCGCAGGTCTCGAAGCTCACAATCGAATCGGTGCGCGAGTCAGTTCCGACGATGTCGAAAGCCGGGCCGGAAGTGATTCCGCAAATGATCAGCGCGAAGAGTCAGGCGCTGCGCTTCACGATCGGGCAGGGCGGATATTTTGGAGGAGCGATCGCCAATTATCTCAACCAACTGACGCAGTATCCGTTTTTGCGCTATCTCGTTTTGGAGAATTCCGATGGCACTTTCTTCGCGCTTGCCGACGCGCGTCAGATCGAGCAGATCGTGCAGGCGCCGCAAGCCCGGTTCAGCACGGATGATCTGGCGCAATGGATCGACTCCGGGAACAAAGAGGCATTGGCAGCGCTCCCGGGTTTGGTCTCGGCCGAGAAAGCGCTGCACAAATCGGACGACCGGCGCAAGGCGCTCGAGATCATGAACGCGGCTGATGCGCAGGTCTTGCCGGTGCTGAATGAAGACGGGAAATTTGCCGGGGTTGTTGATCGTTCAAAGCTGACCGCGAGCATGCTCGCCGAGATCGCGCAACGGGTGGAAAAAACCGAGTAACGAACCTGGCCTAACGACAATTTGGAGGACCGCTCCGGTTCGTCATTTTGAGCTACATTAGTTCCCGCACCTTCGAAACCGCGCGCAGGTAGACGCGATGCGGGCCGCCGCGCATCAGTTCTTCACGCAACAGCTCGACGACGGTGTTTTTCCCAGCCGGGAGGAGTTGCTGCATTTTGCGCCCTTGCACTCGACCGAAGTGGACATCGAGCAAATCCGCACCCGGTTTGTGTTCGATCCGGAATTCGGCGGAATCGGTCGTGACCTTGCAAGCGCTGATCGGTTCGCCCTTCTCCTCGCGCAGGCGTACTTCGATTTCCCGGGAGCGGTTATCTGCGCTGATCCACAAGGTGGGCGAATCGTCGCCGGCGATGTCCCAATGCAATTGTCCCGCCAGCCAACCGACGAGGAGAAGCGCGGTCGAGTGGAAGCCCGGCGCATGCACGATCTCGACGCGGCGAAATTCTTTCAAATGGCGATGCGTGATCGGGTGATCGAAGAACCGCGCGAGGGCAAGCCGCAGATGGACAAGGCGGATCCAGTTAAGATCGGAGAGCACGATCCGTTGCCGCGCTTCTTCCTGCGCGGTCTCGACGAGCTTCATCTGCTCATCGAAGTTCCGCCAGGTTTGGCTGTCGTAGATGACGCGATCGACCCAGGCCCAGAGCTGCGGATCGAGCGGCGGCCGAAATTCCTCCTGCCACCAAAGGTAAAGCGGCAGATCGGAATCGAGATGGGCGAAGACGATATTCGGCAGGAGCGCGCAATGTTCGCCGCGAACCGAAAACGAAACCTGCTCCGAACAGACCTGTTTGCGTCCGGCCCGGGTGACGTGGCAGTGGGCGCTGATCCAGGCCTCGATTCCATTCTCCCGCGCCGCCGGATCGGCCGCAATAACGATCGCGCGGCAGGCGTGATTCTCGGTCAATTGCGAAATGATGGCGGTATTTTTGCCTAACGAATCGGCCGCTTCGCTGTAAACCGCGAAGTTAATGAGCGAAGCGCGCGTCATCACACCCTCGCCGGAAGCCCAGAGCTTCTTCAGCTCGCGGTCGATCTGTATGACTTCGACCGGCAGCCCGACAATCGAATTCTCAGCAGTGGCTGGCATAACCCTCGCGCTCTCCAAACAGTGTCATCCCGCGCCGCGCAGATGGCGAGAGACCTCGCAAGCGGTGCGCGGCGTCGTTAGGCAAAACACTCCAGGAATTTCCGGAGAGGTCCGTCACCGCGCTTCGCCGGCTCCGGATGACAAAGTTATCGGGGCGTTCCACTCTCCTCACAGCCTCCTCCAACTCCTCCCATCCCGTGCCATTAGCTCGTCGGCTTCCTCCGGCCCCCACGAACCGGCGGGGTAGGTGCATAACTTCGGCGCATTCTCTTTCACCGACCATGCTTCCTCGATCGGGTCGATAAACGCCCACGCCTCCTCGACTTCGTCGCCCCGGGCAAAGAGCGTCGGGTCGCCCGCCATCGCGTCGAGCAGCAATCGCTCATAGGCCTCCGGACTCGCCTTGCCGAAGGAGGTTCCGTAATGAAAATCCATCTTCACCGATTCAATCCGGAAACTGGTGCCCGGCACCTTCGCCTGCATCCGCAGCGAAACGCCTTCGTCGGGCTGGATCCGAATCGCGAGCACGTTTTGCTCGATCGTCTCCGTTTCGCGGTTGAAGAGCACCTGCGGCGCGCGCTTGAAATGCACCGAAATCTCCGTGCTTGATTTCGGCAGCCGTTTGCCGACGCGCATGTAGATCGGGACATCGGCCCAGCGCCAGTTATCGAGCCACATGCGCAACGCCACGTAAGTCTCGGTCTGCGAATTTGGATCGACCCGTTCTTCGTCGCGATAGGCCGGAACCGGTTTGCCGTTGATCGTGCCGGCGCCGTATTGCCCCCTAACGACATGGGTACGCACTTCCTCCGCTTTGAAACGGCGGAGCGAGCGCACCACCTTCAGCTTTTCATCGCGAATGCTGTCGGCGCGGAGATCGGTCGGTGGGTCCATCCCGACGAGACAGAGCAGTTGGAGCAAATGATTTTGCACCATGTCGCGGAGCGCCCCCGCCGTCTCGTAATAGCCGCCGCGGTTTTCCACGCCTAACGTTTCCGCGGCCGTGATCTGGATTTGATCGATGTAACGGGTGTTCCAGAGCGGCTCGAAAATCGCGTTCGCAAAACGCAAAACCAAAATGTTCTGCGCCGTTTCTTTCCCGAGGAAATGATCGATCCGATAGGTCTGGTCTTCCGAGAAACGACTGCGCACGACGCGGTTGAGTTCCCGGGCGGAGCGGAGATCGCGCCCGAAAGGTTTCTCGATAATCACCCGGGCCCAGCTCCCTTGGCGCGCCTTGTTCAGGCCCGCTTTGTTGAGGTTCTCCACGATCGTCTCGAATTGGTCGGGCGAAGCTGCGAAATAAAACAGCCGGTTGCCGCGCGTGCCGCTCTCCTCGTCGAGCTTGTCAAGCCGCCCGGCTAATGCTCGGTAGCCCGCTTCGTCGCCAAAGTCGCTGCACTGATAAAAGAGCGACCTGGCGAAGCCGTCCCAGATTTCGTCCCGCACCGGCTGGCGCGAGAATTTTCGCGTTGCCTCCTCCATTTCGGCGCGATATTCGTCGTCCGTTTTGGGCCGGCGAGCCAAACCGACCACCGCCACAGCGGGCGGCATTTCACCATCGGCGGCGATGTTGTAGAGGGCCGGGATGAGCTTGCGATGGGTCAGATCGCCGGTCGCGCCGAAGATCACGATCGCGCACGGCTGCGGCACCGCCCGCATCGAAAGGCCTTCGCGCAAGGGATTGGATTGTTCTTTATCGGTCACGGTTTTTCGGCTCGTCTGGCTGCGGCAGTTTAGGCAGATGCGCTGGTGACGCTAAACGAAAATAACAGCGTTGTGTCAGGAACTTCTTCTGGTTAAAAGGGCTCGATGCGCATCGCCTCCTACAACGTCGAAAACCTCTTCAGCAGAGTGAGCGCGATCAACGGCGACGACCCGGATAAGACCACTGTGGTGCTGAACGATGTCGCCGAGTTGCAGCGCCTGATCGAGCAACCGCTCTACAGCGACAATGACAAAGCGCGGATGTTACAGATCCTGCGCAAGCACAAGGCGACCGGCTCGACCGGCCCCTTTTTCCTCCAGGAAACGCGGCGGCGACTTTATTCCAAGGGCAAGATTGTCGCGGATGGGCGCGGCGACTGGATCGGCGCGATCGAATGGCGGCGCGACCTGATACAGGCGCCGGCGATCGAGAACACCGGATGCATCATTAATGAGTTGAAGGCGGACATTCTTTGTCTCGTTGAAGTGGAGAGCCGGCCCGTGCTGCGCCGGTTCAACGATAACATTCTCAAGGACGCACCTTACCCGCACGCGATGCTGATCGATGGCAACGACGAGCGCGGAATCGATGTCGCGATGCTTTGCCGCCGGCCCTTGTGCGACATGCGCAGCCACGTGGACGATCTCGATCTGAATGGCCGCCCGGTCTTCAGCCGCGATTGCGCGGAGTTCGAGGTCGATATTCCCGGGGTGCGTCATCTTTGGGTGCTGCTGAATCACTTCAAGAGTCGCGGTTATGGGAGTAAGGCGGCGAATGACGCGAAGCGAAAGCGGCAGGCCGAAACGGTCGCGTCAATTCTGCGTCGGTTTGATTTGCACACGCAGTGGGTGGTGGTGGCGGGCGATTTCAACGAGCTGCCCAAATCCGATTCGCTCGCTCCTTTGCTCAAGCTCCCGGGCCTGCGCAATTCATTCGAGAAATTGCCTAACGACGCCGATCGCTGGACCCATCGCGACGACGCCGCCCCGAGCAAGAACGACCAGATCGATTACCTGCTCGTTTCCGAAGGGCTCTGGCCGCATTTGCGCCAGGTCGGGATCGAGCGTCGCGGTATCTGGTCCGACACAAAAAAGGTGCGGGCGAAATATCCGCCCCTTACGACGGTGACGCGCGACACCAGCTCGGCGAGCGATCACGCCGCGATCTGGGCTGATTTCGATTTGTAACCCCTGCTCCTAATCTTGCCTAACGAGAGTAGGAGCAGGAGCAGGAAAGAGTAGTTATGGTAAGGGAAAGCGCCGAGTCAGTTGCTGCACCTGCTGGCGCACTTTGCCGATTGCCACTTCATCGCTTCGCTTCGCCAGCGCTTCGGCGAGTAGATCGGCGATCTCGAGCATATCCTCCTCTTTCATTCCGCGCGTCGTCACTGCCGGCGTGCCGAGCCGGATCCCGCCCGGTTTGAAGATCGGGTAAGTGTCGAACGGAATCGCGTTCTTGTTTACCGTAATGCCCGCGCGGTCGAGCGTGTTCTGCGCATCCTTGCCGTTGATCTCTTTCGGGCGCAGGTCGACCAGCATGAGATGATTGTCCGTCCCGCCCGAGACGATACGGAAACCGTGCTTCGCCACGCCCGCCGCCAGCGCTTTGGCGTTCAACACGACCTG
>JAICXG010000094.1 GCA_025980625.1 Chthoniobacterales bacterium | reverse complement strand
GCTGCAAATCGGCCGGCAAGGGAAGGATGATGCGCTCCGCCGTGACGCGAGCATCGTTCGGCACAATTTCCTCGTCGTCGATCAGGACCCGGGTGTCGTCGCCGCGCAGACGCTGGCCGTCGATCACGAGGTTGTAAGCGGCGAGGATCGGTTGGTTTTCGACAATTGGCGCCGCGTCGTTTTCCTGCGATTGGATCAGGTCGATCGCGGGGCGTTCAAAAGGCAGGACGGTGACGTTGCACGACTGCACCGGGAGGGTGGGCCGGACCGATTTCTCGCTTTGCACGAGAATGACGGAGGCCTTGTAGACCGCCGTCGGCCGATACTGCGATTGCAGCGCCGACCAGATTTTCGAGATCTCCTCCACCGACATGACCTGCGGCACGATCTTGATCTGCTCGATCTGGTCGGCCAATTCCGAACTCGTTAGGCCAGCGAGGAGCGCGGGCTGCGGCGGGGCGAGGGTGACGGCGCGGATCGCGTCGCGGGTCAGGACCGGCATTTCGTGCAGGACAAACATGGCCAGACCGAGGAGCGCCTCGGCGTGAAGCGGGCCGGACCCGTAGGCCGTAAGCAGATAACTCAGGTCGAGGGCGAGCGGCGGATTGCTGGTCGGTTCGCCATTCGAGTTGCGGGCGGGAAAAGCGACGTTGCGCCAGCCCTGGTTCTCGCTCGCCTGGAAGAGGAAAAGATTGATCCGGTCGGGCGAGGCCGCGCCGTTGTCGATCCGGTCGGGGGGCTCGGCGGAGACGGTGATGCTGCCCCCGAGAGTGGCAGCGAGGTCGTGCTCGACGATGCTGTTCTGCAGAAAATTCTGCAGCACCGCCGTGACCGTGGCGAGCGCGAGCGGGCTGCTCATCGCGCGCCCTCCTTTCGCTCCTTCAGGTAACCGTCCAGCGTCAGCTTCGGCCCCGGTCGCGGAGCCGATTTCGACGGCAGCGTTGCTGGCGTCGGCGTCGCCCGCACATCAATGCGTCCGATCGTGACTCGGACGATCGGCCGTTCCTCGATCGACTCGTTAGGCGCGAATTTCTCTCGCTGGCGTCGAGCGAAACCCGACGTTGTAGCCGGGACTGGTGATCCCGGCCGGCTTGCTCGTTCCTCCGGCAAAGATTGTCGTGGCGAAGCGCGATCGGGCGCCGCCGGCGCCGCCACATCCTCCTGCAAAATCCGCCTAACGCCGGGACGCGCTTCCTCCGGCTTTGCGATTTCGGGTGGCACAAGCAAACGCTCCGGCTCGGGCGGCGCATTCACTTCTTTCTCCCGGATCTTATCCGGCCCAGTCCGACTGTTTTCTTGCCTAACGCTCTCTTGGTCGGCCGGTCCTTTTCCCCGTGCAGTATGCGCTTCGCGCGATTCCACGGGCGCGGCCGCTTCAACTTCACTTGGGATTTCGCTGACCGGGGCCGGCGCGAATCTTGGCGCGATGATCGGCTCAACCTGCGGCACCGTGCCGCGCGCTCGCTCCACCAGTCTGCCGAGGAAGTGGCTCATGCGGCCAGCATCTCCAGGTAGGTTTGGCGGCGCTGCGCCGGAAGACTCAGGATCTCGCGCTCGCTCCAGCCGTAGGCGCGCGCCAGGGTGTCGATCTCGCGCAGGAGCCTTTGCGCGTGGGCGGAGATTTCGTTCCAGAAAAATTCCACGATGTCGAAGAGCAGGTCCCAGTTGCGCCCGCATGCTGGACAGCTGAGACGGAGCGTAATTTCGGCCTGCGGATCGACCACGAGCATGGCGCGGCTGACCGCCTCGATGGTTTCGTCAGGCAATTCGTCGTCGTTAGGCGAAGACACGCAACGATGGACGAGTCGCCGGAGCGCCTGCGATGAATCGGGAGCGGCCACGATTTCCGCGAGGTCGCGGCTCGTCGGAAGGCGGAAGGAAATGGTGGTGCCGTTTGTTTGCGTTTCGTGGTGCGCGGGCGCGGAGGGCGAACGCGACGGCGCGTGTCCTTCGAGGACCGTGCTCTCAAACGGGAACTCGATTCGCTCGCCGCAATGCGGGCACTCGGCGAAGCCTTCGGCCCGCGGGCCGAAGACAAGCGCGCGCAATTTGAGGAGGCGCGCGTCGCGTTCGCCGATCGGCAGATCGGCCAGCGCGGCGCGGCTCGCGCCGGGCGTGGCGACAGCCAGGATCGTTAGGGCGCGGTCGAGGGCGTGCTGCGCCCGGCCCCTTTCCCAAAGCGCGAGGATCTGCGCTGGCGAGAGAGATTGCATCGCTGGTTCCATGAGCGAAGTCGCCTAACGAAGAGCAACGAGGGATCGTCAGGCCGGCTCAACAAAGCTTGGTTCACTCGGTTCCTTCACGTCGTAATCGCGCTCCCAGCCTTCGTTCTCGAGCTTGAGGTGCTGGATCGCGATCGAGTTGGCATTGGCGTCGAGATCGCTCAGGGCCTGGAACTCCGAAACCCAGGCGCGAAAAACCTTGTAGCTAATCGCGAGCTGCCCGGCTTCGTTGTAGACATCGATGATGATGTCCTTGCGGAAATCCTTGAGCGAAACTTCCGCGCCGAGCCCGGAACCAAAGTTCCAGACCTTGTTCGCCCATTTCTCAAACTCGGTGTCGTGAGTAACACCGCGCTCGAGAGTGATGGCTTCAAACTCGGTGCGGCCGGGTGATTTGCGGCTGCTGCTCGGGTCGCCGCCTTCGCGATGTTTCACGACTTCGGTCGTGCGCTTGAGCGCGCCGACCTTGCTCACGCCGGCGACATAGCGGCCATCCCATTTCACCCGGAACTTAAAGTTCTTATAGGGATCGAAGCGCGATGGATTGACAGTGAATTGAGCCATGATTGTTACCTCCTTTATTCGTTAGGCTAGCATCAGCTTTCGATTTGTCCGGCGAGTTGCTGGATCTGGATGATGACAAATTCGGCCGGCTTGAGCGGAGCGAAGCCGACGAGGATATTGACCACGCCGCGGTCGATATCGGCCTGGGTGGTGGTTTCGCTGTCGCATTTCACGAGGTAGGCTTCCTTCGGCGTTTTGCCCTGGAAGGCGCCCTGGCGAAAGAGCGTCTGCATGAAAGCGCCGATATTAAGTCGGATCTGGGCCCAGAGCGGCTCGTCGTTAGGCTCAAACACCACCCACTGGGTGCCGCGATAGAGGCTTTCCTCGAGGAAGAGCGCGGTCCGCCGCACCGGGACATACTTGTATTCGTCCGCGAGCTGATCCGCCCCACGCAACGTTCGGCTGCCCCAGACGACACGGCCGCCGGCGGGAAAAGTACGGAGGCAATTAATCGCGAGGGGATTGAGCATTCCGTTCTCGGCATCGTTCAGGTTGGCCTGCAGGCCGGCAGTGCCGTTGATGCTCGCGTCCTGGCCGGCAGGCGCTTTCCAGACGCCGCGCTGCGTGTCGGTCCGCGCCATCACCCCGGCAATGATGCCGCAGGGGACAAAGGTATCGAGCTGGCCGTCGAGCTTCGGGTCGGATTCGACGACGCGGGGGAAATAGAGCGCCGCGTTGCGAGCTTCCACGCCGGTGAGGCCAAGATCGGCGAGATGCGCCCGCGCGGTCACGGCCGCCGTGTCCTTGTTTGCTCCCCAGGCCGCGGGCGAATCGACGATCAGCATGGCGCGACGACTGGCGCAATAAATCATCGCCTGTTGATAGACGCCGGCGCTGGTGTCGCCGTCGCGCGTGTCGGGTGGAATGCAGAGAAGATTGAAGAGATCGGCTTTGGCGAGGGCGAACATACCTGTCTTGTTGCCTTCATCGCCGAGCAGATCGTCGTCAGTCGTTAGGGCATCGCTGTCTGCGCCGCCACCGAAGAACTTAAATTTACTCGGATTGGCCGCCGGATCGGATGGATCCTCGTCCGCCGCCGAATCGGTCGGTCGCCCGCCCGGAAGATCAGGCGTGCCGTCGTTTTTTAACTGCACCCGCACGAGATTGGATTCAGTGGCGAGGACGCGGTCGAGGCGACGCGAACCGGCGTCGGTCGTGACCGCGAGATTGAGAAACTTCTCGACCACGCCGCTTCCCGGATCTTGGTAGATCGTCAGATTAAAAAGATCCGCCTTGGCGATCCCGAAACGATCCGCCACATCATCGGTGATGCCGTTGCCATCGACGACAAAGACAAGCGAATTGCCCCAGGTGCCGGGAGTGGCGGCCTCGAGTTTCACATCGTTGCGCGACGCCCTCGCCGCGTTCTTTTCCAGCCTAACGACGAGCGCCTGGCTCCCACCGTTGAGATAGAAATCGCGCACCGCGTAGCTCATCGGGTAATCGACGTCCAGACCTCCGAACTGGCGCTCGAAATCGGCGAAGCTGTTGATCGTGGTTGGGTCGTTCGTCGGCCCACGCAGAGCGCGGCCGAGAAAGGCCGTGATGGAAGTGGCGACACCGGTGATGGTGTGGACGCCGCTTGGGATTTCTTCGATGTAAACGCCGGGATAAGTGGTCAGAACTGGCATGGCTGATACCTCCGATTGTTAGGCGCGGCGCGCCGTTTTTCTCCGCGAACAGGCCGATGCTCCTCCCCGGCCGGAAAGCCGGTCAAGCCAATTCCGCGATTTTTTTCGGCGCTGGGAAATGGGGCCGCGCGCACCGTCGCGCCAGCACCGGGAGGGCCGTCTTTCCCCTATCTCTCGAGTGCCGCTTGAGCAGCGGCGAGCTTGGCGATCGGGACGCGGAACGGGCTGCAACTGACGTAATTCAAGCCTAACGAGTGGCAGAATTTCACGCTTTGCGGGTCGCCGCCGTGCTCGCCGCAAATGCCGAGCTTGATCTCGGGCCGCGTCTTGCGGCCAAGGTCGCGCGTGATCTGCATCAGCTTGCCGACACCCTTCTGATCGATCGAGGCGAATGGATTGTTAGCCACAATGTCGAGCTCGGCGTATTCGGGAAGGAAGCTGCCAGAATCGTCGCGGCTCATGCCGAGGGTCGTTTGCGTGAGATCGTTGGTCCCGAAGCTGAAAAATTGTGCATCCTTTGCGATCTCGTCGGCGACCAAAGCGGCGCGCGGGATTTCGATCATGGTGCCGACGAGATAATTGAATTTCGTCCTCTTCTCCTTCGCGACTTCCGCCGCCACGCGGTGGACGATCTCAATCTGGAGTTTCAATTCTTTCGGAAATCCAACCAGCGGGATCATGATTTCCGGCCGCACTTTTTTGCCCTTCTTTTGCACTTCGGCGGCGGCTTCGAAAATAGCGCGGGCCTGCATCTCGGAAATCTCCGGGAACGTAATGCCGAGGCGACAGCCGCGATGGCCTAACATTGGATTGAATTCGTGCAGCTCGTTGACGCGTCGTGCGATCAGCTCGATCGGCACGTTCATCTTTTTCGCCAGGTCAACCTGTTGTTCTCTTTCGTTAGGCAAAAACTCGTGCAGCGGCGGATCGAGAAAACGGATCGTCGCTGGCAGCCCCTCAAGCGCCCGGAAGATACCGACGAAATCTTCGCGCTGATACGGGAGCAGCTTGGCGACCGCTTTAACGCGCGCTTCTTTGTCTTCCGCGAGGATCATCTCGCGCACGGCGTCGATCCGGTCGCCGCCGAAAAACATGTGCTCGGTGCGGCAAAGACCGATGCCCCTGGCACCGAAGGCGATCGCATTTTGCGCCTGCTCGGGAGTATCGGCGTTAGTGCGCACGTCGAGCTCGCGCGCGCCATCGACCCAGCTCATGAGCTTTGCGAAACGCTGATAAGTCGCGCTGTTTTTTCCCTCGAGCGAGCGGTCCACCAACACCTGCACGATTTCAGAAGGCGCGGTCGTAACCTGGCCGGCAAACACTTCGCCCGCCGTTCCATCAATGGAAATGGGATCGCCTTCTTTCAGCGTCGTTCCGCTCGCCATAAGGGTGCGGCGCTGATAATCGATCTGCACCCCGGCCGCGCCGCAGACGCAGACCTTGCCCATTTGTCGCGCGACGAGCGCGGCGTGTGATGACACTCCGCCGCGGGAGGTGAGAATTCCTTCCGCTGCGATCATCCCCCGCAGATCTTCGGGAGAAGTTTCAACGCGCGCGAGCAGCACCTTTTCGCCGCGCTGGGAACGCCGGACTGCTTCTTCGGCGCTGAAAACGACGTGACCCGAAGCCGCGCCCGGACCCGCTGCCAAACCGCTCGCGATCTTCTTCGCCGAAGCAATCGCTTTGCGATCGAAAATCGGCGCGAGCAAGTGGCCTAACGAGTCGGCAGGAATGCGCCGAATCGCATCTTCCTTCGAAATGAGCCGCTCGGAAACCATGTCGACCGCGATCCGGACGGCCGCGAGACCGGTGCGTTTTCCGTTGCGCGTTTGCAGGATGTAAAGCCGCTTGTCTTCAACCGTGAACTCGAGGTCCTGCATGTCCTTGAAATGTTGCTCGAGAATAGCGCGGACCTTCATCAGCGCCTTGTGCGCTTCCGGCATTTCCTCCGCGAGCTTCGCGATTGGATGCGGGGTGCGCACGCCCGCGACGACATCTTCGCCCTGGGCGTTGATCAGATATTCGCCGTAGAAAGCCTTTTCGCCCGTCGCCGGATCGCGGGTAAAGGCGACCCCGGTCGCGCTCGTCTCGCCCATGTTGCCGAAGACCATCGTCTGGACGTTGACCGCCGTACCCCAGTCGTGCGGGATGCCATATTTGCGACGATAAACGATCGCGCGGTCGTTATCCCACGAGCCGAAGACGGCGCCGATCGCGCCCCAGAGTTGCTTGCGCGGATCCTGCGGAAAGGATCTGCCGGTGCGCTCTTTGATCAGCGCTTTGAAACGCCTGACGAGCTCCTTCAGATCGTCGACTGTTAGTTTTACATCGGGGAAATCGTGCTTGCCGTAGCGCTGGTCCTTGAGGTGTTCGATCGCGCTCTCGAACGGTTCATGATCTTCTCCGGGGCGCTTCTGCACGCCCATCACGACGTCGCCGTACATCTGGAGAAAACGGCGATAGGAATCCCAGGCGAAACGGGGATTGTTCGTTTGCCGCGCGATCACTTCGACGACGCTGTCGTTCATCCCGAGATTGAGAATTGTGTCCATCATTCCCGGCATTGAATCGCGGGCGCCGGAACGGACCGAAACGAGCAACGGCCGCTCCTTATCGCCAAATTTTTTGCCAATTGATTTTTCGACTTTGGCAAGCGCGGCGTCGACCTCGGGCTCCAATCCTTTCGGATAAGTGCGGTTGTGTTCGGTGAAGTAATTGCAAACCTCGGTCGTGATCGTGAACCCCGGAGGAACCGGGAGGCCGATCCGCGTCATCTCGGCGAGGTTGGCGCCTTTGCCGCCGAGGAGCGGCTTCATGTTCCCGGCGCCATCGGCTTTGCCGTCGCCGAAATAGAAGACACGGCGCTTCGATTTGGCGGCTTTGGTTGATTTCGCTTTGGATATGCGAGCGGATTTGGAGCGGGACGATTTCTTGGCCATGGAAACTGGTATTCGCGTTGAATTCCTGCGCGGGAGCGCAAGCTAAAGGCGCTGCCTGGGGTGTCAATCCGCGCCCGGCTCGCAGGACAAGTTTGGACACTGCCACGGCTTGGTGGGCCAACAAGGTCGCCTCTTCCTACTGATCGGAAGGCGGCCTTCCAGGCTGACTCGGTGGGCGGGCTTCCAGCCTGCCCGGTTAGCGCTGAGCCGACGGGCTGGGAAGCCCGTCGGCCGAGTCGGGCAAGGATGCCGAACCTCCTACTGGCCGACGCTGTAAACCTCGACCAAAGCGGTCCCGGTCGTGTCACCCGCGCCGCGCACGACCGCGGTGTAATTGCCGGCCGGCAAGGTGGCATAGATCGCCGACTCATTCGGATCCGTCGGCGGCAAACCGCTGGCCGTGATTAAGTCTTCCTGCGTGTCCTGCCAGTCGTCATTCGAAGCGATCAACGCGCCACTTGGGTCATGCAACTCCAACGTAGGATCAGCCAAAGCATTGCTAACTCCCGCACCACTTAGCGAAGGTCCGATCGCTCGGACGACCACCGCATTGTTCGCAAGCGCGTTCCCACCCACAATGAAGCCGCCGATCAAGACGTTATCACCCGTTCCAACTAACCCGCGCGCGCTGATGTTGCGCAGCTTTTCGGTTGTGGGTTCGAAGGCCAGCGCTGTCGAGAGCAAAGGGCCAAAGGCAAAGGTTGTTTGCATGCCTTCGGGCGTGAACATTACAATTCCGGGATCGCTGGAATTGAAAGCAGTTAGGCCGGCCAAGAGATTTCCCTGTGCGTCGAAGGCAAGCGAATTGGATTGAAAATCCCCGGAAGCGAACGTCGTTGTGCTGCTTCCGTCGGAAGTTATTTTGACGACAGCGTCACCGCGCTCGGCAAAGAGGTTACCCGCACCATCGAACGCCAGGGCGGTCGTGCATTGGCTCGGCCCAGAAAAAGTAACGAATGTGCTTCTCCTCCCATCGGAAGCGAACGTGAGAATCTCGTCTGTGCCGGTCCCACAGAGTCCGGCATAGAGGTTTCCCTTCTGGTCGAAAGCCAATGACCAGACGTTGCCGACATCTGGAGCAAATATGCTCTTTGTCCCATCCGGCGTGAACTTCAAAATCTCCAAAGAATCGGAAACGAAGAGATTGCCCGCGCCGTCAAACGTCATTGGGAGGGGGAAAAATGGATCGAGCGTAGCAAACGTGCTTTGTGACCCAGACGGAGTGAACTTAAAGATCATGCTCGGAGGACAATCACACGGCGGCTCCAGACAAGAGCAACTGCCCGAATCGGCCACGAAGAGGTTGCCCTCTCGGTCAAAAGCTAATGCTACCGGTTGATTTAACCCAGAGGCAAAAGTGCTTCGACTGCCGTCGGAAGCGTACTTAAAGATGGAGTCACTTTGAGCGTCTGCAACGTAGAGGTCACCCGGAGAGGCTGGGGACCGGCGCACGATACAAAGAAGAGCTAAGCCGACTATCGTCAAAACAACTCGCATATTAGCAATTTTATTCATATTTGTTCTCCGATTAGTGTTCGTACATTTCGATCAACCCTATGCCGGTGCCGTTACTCACGCCGTTGAGAATGGCCGTGTAGGTGCCTGATGCGAGGATTGGCCACAGCGCGCTCTCAACGCTTGAGGTTGGGTCCAGATTTTCTTCTATCAATTCATCCAGCGGTTTAGCGAGATTGCCCCAGGAATCGTTGGTACTAATCGTTGTTCCTGCGGAGTTCTTGAGTGTCAGGAAAGGATTAGCTAGATAGCCAGCAATTCCCAAACTCGGGCCTTTGCCAAACATCAGCAGGCTGCGCTTGTTGACAGGTGCCGGATTTCCAAGGTTTACTCCCGCGATTGCCACCTCATCCCCAGTTCCCACTTTGCAACGCGCGGAGACATTAACCAGACGAGTTTGTTCGTCTAAGCCGCCTTCCAGTTCATACAGGTCGAACAGGCCGACACCGAAGGAACTGCCAGTGCTGCTTTCCAAGAACACGGTGTAGGCACCAGGCGCCAAGGCATCACAGCCGGTGGCACCTCCGCTCCCAGCGCACACCATCGCTGCCTCCACTGAATTGGTTGGAGTAAGACCGTTTGCAGACAAGTCGTTCAATTGAGACGTCGGTAGCGTCGTATAGTTATCGTTGCTGTATATCGTCTGGCCCGAAGAGTTCTTTAGAGTGATTTTCGGGTTCGCAAGCTTTGCGACGCTCAAGCCTTGCAAGCTCGGGCCAAGTCCCCGAATCGCGACCTTCAGCCTCCCCGCACCATTAGTCGTGTTACTGATAATGAAACCGCCGATCAGAATCTTGTCGCCGTTTTCCACCCGGGCCCGCGTTGAAATATTGCGGATCAAGGTTCGCGGCTGGAGCGCCTTGTTCACATTGAGCCGTCCTCCGCTGCGAAGGCTGGTGCCCCACGACAGACTATCCGTTGCCATCAGCACTCGGTCTCGCAATCCATAATAGTCTTCCCACCCATACTCTGATTTGAGCAGAGCGATTGCACCCGTGACATGCGGAGCGGCCTGTGATGTGCCGTCAAACGGCAAATAGCTACCGTCATCGTTTTGGGTGACTCCGTAAATACCTTTGCCTGGGGCGGCCAGATCGACGCTTTTAAAGCCGACATTGGATGAACCAACCGAAAATATCGCCCGCGCATCGTTCTGGTCGGAAGCTGC
>JAICXG010000165.1 GCA_025980625.1 Chthoniobacterales bacterium | reverse complement strand
GAGTGGCTCAAGCATTTCTCGGTCGCAGTCACGCTCGTGATCGAAATCATCGTGCCGTTTCTCATCTGGGCCCCGCGGCGGCTTCGGCTGTTCGCCTGCGCGCTCTTCGTTGCCATGCAGATCGTCATTGGCCTGACCGGCAATTACGCCTTTTTCAATCTTCTCACAATCGCGCTCTGCGTTCTCTTGATCGACGACCATGCCTGGCCGCGAGATCGCCGCCTAACGACACCAAGAGCGCTGGACTGGCGCTGGCCACTTTGGATTCCAGCCCTTGTGCTTTTTGTGACGATGCCGCTAAACGCATTCCTGATTTATAGCGGCTTCAAACCCGAGGCCGAATGGCCGCCGGCGATCGCGTCGCTTTATCACTACATCGAGCCGTTTCGAGTTGTGAACGGCTACGGCCTGTTCCGGGTTATGACCAAAGAGCGACCGGAGATCATCATCGAAGGAAGTGCGGACGGAATAGAGTGGAAGCCCTACATCTTTAAGTGGAAACCCGGTCCGCTTGATCGGATGCCAGGGTTTGTCGAGCCGCATCAGCCGCGGCTCGATTGGCAGATGTGGTTCGCCGCCCTCGGCGATCCGCCGCAGAACCCGTGGTTCTTCGGGTTGGTGCAGCGACTGCTCGAGAATTCGCCCGATGTCACGCCATTGTTAGGCACAAATCCCTTTCCCGGTAAAGCACCGCGCTATCTCCGGGCTGAACTTTACCGCTACCGCTTCAGCACTCGGGAGGAGCATCGCGCGACCGGCGCCTGGTGGACACGCGAAGACCTGCACGAGTATCTGCCGGAAGTTTCGGTGCGCTAGACATTGGAGCACACTGCGTTCGCACCCGACGTGACTTCGACGGCCGCTTTCCCCGCTACGCGGTGACGGTCGGCCCCAATCGAATGCCGGCGTGCGGGAAAAATTACCGAGCCTCTTTATGCTCGCCCCTCACCTAAAGCTTCCGTTTGCGGCCGACGGTGACGGGTGTTTGTTGCCAACACCATCTTTCTGGCATGAGTATCCACCGCTTCGATCACGTTGACCTTCGGGTGTCCGACTTTGCGGAAGCTCGGAAATTTTATGACGTATTCCTCCCGGCGCTCGGTTTTCCCAAGATCCGCGTCGCGAAAACAGAGATCAGCTATTACGCCGAAGGTGATCGCAAAACGACGTCCTTCATCGGTCTCAACGAAGAACCGGGCCACCGCGGCGACGCCAACCGCTTCGCCTTTTGGGCGGACACGGAAGAAGAAGTCAACCGCCTCGGCGCGCTCATCCGCGAGGCCGGCGCGCAAAACGTCGAAGGCCCGGAGTATTGCAACGACTATACGCCGGGCTACTACGCCGTATTTTTCGAGGACGCCGACGGCAATAAGTGGGAAATCTGCTGCCGCAACACTCGCGTGCGCTGAATGAGGAAACATTCAGATTTTCTAGCGATCCAACAGAGCCACTGCCACCAAGAGACTTCGCTCCAGCGCGTCGCTCCATTCATTTCCCAAGCAGGACGCGCAGAAAATGCGCGTCGGAAAATTTCCCGCCATTCCCTTGCCTAACGACTATAAGATCGAGCGACGGAATGACGTAAAGCCGCTGGTAACCGCTCCCGATGCAGGCGACAAGGTCGGGCGGAGCGTCGCGGCAGAGACAGGCCTGATGCCAATCCTGGCGCGACCATTTCGGCTCGAGCATCTCCTCAAAATCGAACTCGCGACCACCGGGCGCCGCGCGATTGTTCCACCAGCCTAACGAGAAGGCAGGATTCGCGGCCGAACCGCGCCAGGATTGCGCGAGTGACTCCGGCCTGACCACCGGATTGCCCTGGCGCAGGACGAGCCGGCCCATCTCGGCCCATTGCCGCGCCGTCATGACAAAGCCGGCCGCGAGGAGCGGGTTGCCAGCCCGATCTTTAAGATAGCGTTGCGGGCCGAGGTGCATCCGCCGCAGGACGCGCCGCTCGAGGTATTTGGTCGGCGTTTTGCCGCGCAATTTCTGCTTCAACACCTCGTGGAAAACCTGGAGCGCCGCCGGTCCGTAGATGAAGGCTTTGCCCGGCTCGGCCACCATCGGCAGGCGCAGCGCCGTCCTATCGCGATCGCCGTATTCGTTCACCTGCAACCCGAATCCCGGCGCCAGCCCCGAGGAAAAATCGAGCAACTGGCGGATCGTGACACGCGACTTGCGCGGATCGTTGCGCCACGAAGGAATTGTCTCGGCAACCCGTTCATCGAGATTCAGGATGCGGTCTTCGGCGGCGGCGAGCGCAGCGAGATTCCAAAATGCTTTCGTGCCGCTGTAGATCCGCTGCGGGGTGTCGGCGCTGGCGCGGCCTGGATATTGTTCGAGCAGCGTCTTTCCATCTTCGATCGCGAGGAACGATGTGCCACGATGATGAGCCGAATACTCGGCCGCCTTTCGCACCGCCGCCGGATCAAGTCGGGCAGCAGCGATCTGCGCGGCTAACAGGTAAAGAGCGAGCGAGCATAAGACTCTCACGTGCCGAAACAGTGCGCCGAGCAGCTCGGCCCGCGCAACTGCTTCTTTCGCGCTCGAGCAGAGAGATCGCGCAGTCGATCTTACAGCCTAAGCTATAACTGCCATCGTTCGATTCTTCAGGAGGGAAGCCGCAACCAGTCCGACGCAGGGAAAGGCGACGACCTGAATGAACTCTTTCTGTTCGGCGGTCGATATGTCCGAGACCGCGGCGGGGAAAGTAGTAGAACCATCTCATAAATCCAAAAAGCCTGTCATCCCGAGCGAAGTCGAGGGATCCCGGCGCGCAAGCTTGAAGCTTACTTCCACGGGATCCCTCGACTCCGCTGCCCTCCGCTCGGGATGACGCGCTATTTATAAGATGGCTTGTAGAGACCTATTATTCGCCGACGTTCTTCAAACTAGCCGGTGAGAGATAGCGACCACGCGCCTTACTGTAACCGATAAGCTTCAACCAGGGCTACGCCGGTAGTTCCACCCACTCCATGGATAATAGTCGTGTAATTGCCCGGAGGCAGGGTGGCCACGATCGCGCTCTCGCGATCGTCACCCGGCGCGAGACCTGTGGCTGCGATTTCGGTTTGCTGACTTTCTTTCCAGTTGTCGTCGAAAGCGATCAGGTTGCCATCGCCGTCGTGTAATTCGAGGTTTGGGTCGGTCAGCGCGCCGGCGACGCCGTAAGCCGTAAGCTCTGGACCAAGGGCTCGGACGATAACTTCTTGCGGATCGGCACCGAGCATGATCAAACCGCCGATGAGCACGTTATCGTTAGTTTGCACAAGCCCGCGGGTGGAGATGTTCGCGAGACTGGCGCCGGCTGTCGGATCCAAATCGTAGACCTCGACCAGCGCAACGCCGGTAGTGTTGTTCAAGCCGCGCACGATGGCGGTGTAATTGGCCGGCGGTAAGGTCGCAATGATAACTGAGTCGTGACTGTCACCCGGAACGAGCCCGCTCGCCTGGATATCGGCGACCTGGTCACCTGTAATGACACCGCCTTGAATGGTCGTGCCCCAGTTATCATTCTGGCCGATAACTGCCCCGCTCCCGTCATGCAATTCCAAAGTGGGATCGGAGAGAGCTCCGACTACGCCATACTGGCTGAGGTCGGGCCCGATCGCGCGGATGATTACTTTCTTAGGGACGGTGCCTTGAATGATGATGCCGCCGATGAGGACGTTGTCGCCTGTGCCGACGGCGAGACGAGTGGAAATATTGCCCAGCTTGGCGGGCGCGGGTAATGCAGTCGTGAACTCATAGGCGCCGATATCTACGGCGCCGTTGTTGATCCGCGAGTTAGCGTCCAAATCCTGCGCGCCGGTCATCCAGTCCTGGTCGAGGCCGGCATCGATGCAGGGCGAAGTCGAGCTAAGGTGATAGTCATTCGCTGCGGCGTTGGCAAAAAGCGGATCGGCCGACATCCAACAACTCACATATTGCGGATAGGAGAACGGGTTCACATCGGAGTTATCGGTGTCCACCGGCGCGCTATTGAAGCTAACGATATTGTTCACGCAGGTGTCATTATAACCCCAGAGCACTCCGCCTCCTTTGGCAGAAGAGACATTGGAGGGCGCGCTGACAGTGTTAGCTGCGATTGTGCAATTGCGAACAATTGAGCCGCTGGAGGTACCGCCGCCGCCGTTGGCAAAGCCGGAGGGAGCGATCGCGCTGTTCGCGTAGACAAGGGTGTTTTGAATGGTCGTGCCGTTGCCGATGTTAAAGCCGCCACCGCTGGCGTTGCAGGTGGTGAATGCGCCCGTATCGGTCGCCGTAGCGGAGTTGGAGCTGATCGTGCAGCCATCGATGATGGCCCCGGGATTCGCATAAATTCCGCCGCCCGCTGGATAGAAAAGCGCGGTCGCTGCGTTCGAACTCACAAGGCATTTCGTAAGGGTGCCGCCATTGAGATCGATCCCGCCGCCGTTCGCGTAGTTGGCCGCGCAGACGTTATTCGAGATGGACGAGTTTGCGACGACGCCGTCGAAGGAGTAAATGCCACCGCCCGCAGCGGAATTGAAGTATTGATCGGTGACGGAGGAGTTGGCGACATTGTCGTAGATGTCGCAGAAGCGCACCGTGCCGTTATTAATGTAAATCCCACCGCCCTGGCCATCGCCGTTATCGTCGCCTGTCGCTGTGTTATTGATGACGGTGC
Organism: Chthoniobacterales bacterium; assembly: GCA_025980625.1. Lineage (GTDB taxonomy): Bacteria > Verrucomicrobiota > Verrucomicrobiia > Chthoniobacterales > UBA10450 > JAICXG01. Next base: position 1,568 of record JAICXG010000165.1, on the reverse strand, counting down.
AATTCTCGATCGTCCCACCACTCACATAGATGCCGCCGCCGATGCGCGCGTGTCCATTTTGCACGGTGAAGCCGTTCACAATTGCGGCCGTATCGAGGATGGAAATACAGCGCACGCTTTGCTGACCATCCAGAATAGTCGCGGTCGCGCCATTGACGCTGGTGAGCACAATCGCGCTGGAAATGGTTATGGGAGCACTCAGTGTGTAAGTGCCTTCCTTGACAAGGACAGTATCGCCTGCGCTGGCGAGGTCGATTGCAGATTGGATCGTCTGCTTGGCGGTGGACCAGCTTGTTCCCGGGTTCGCGTCACTTCCAGTGGGACTCACATAGAGGATCGAACCGAGTGAAGTCGTCGCCCAGCTCAGGCAAAGCAGAAGGAGAAGCAGCGAAGCGCTTTTGATTTTCGCGACCCGCCGGATCGCTCGCAAGTAAGGCTGCAATCGTATCATAGGGTGACCGATCAAGCAGGAACCATGCTCTCGCGCGTCATCGATCCATCCCATCCTTTCCCTCAGCCCGGTGATCGACATCCAAATTCAAATCTTCTTCCGCTCCGCGCCTGTCCGCTGGGGCTTGGGAAATCCATTTGACCAGACCGCGGGGCGGCGTTTACCAGTGAGGCACTTTTTCATGACTCCGACTGACCCGACACCGCGCCAGAGCCGCCGAGACTCGATGCTCGCCTTCAGCATCATCTTCTTCTGCGTCGGGCTTCTCACCTTCATGCTCGGCTGGGCCGACGGTGTGCGCCATGATCGCACCATCCTGCATGTCCCGGAAAATGGCGGCTGGCTCATCGCCACCGGCATTCTCGTCGCTCTCGCGTTCGGCTTCCTCGTCTGGTCGCGCAGCAGTAAGCGCTCCTAGGCCAGCGGTTCTGCGAAAACGGTCACGATCCGCCCCGGAACGGGCTTGCGTTGTTGTGGGACATTGGTAACAATGTAGCGATGCAACAAAAACCAGCTCGGCCACCGATCGTGCGCGTCCAGATCGGGGCGCGGATGGAGAAACGGCTCGTCAAGACGCTCAAGGCACTGGCCGAGTATCTCAACTTGTCGTTAGGCGATCTGCTCGAGGGCATCACCCTGCACGCCCTCGAAGGCAAACCGCCTTTTAGCCCGAAGACCCTCAGCCACGTGAAAAAGTTACGCGCGATTTACGGGCTCGATCTCAGCGCGCGCGACAGCCATCGGCTGGTGGAGGTGGACGATGCCGGTGCTTAAAGGAGGCGAATTGCTCGCGGCGTTTGAGGCTGGCCGGATTGACCCGGCGCGTTTCCCGCATCGGGCGCATGTCCAGGTAAGTTTCGAATTGCTCGAATCCCATCGCTTTCCCGAGGCACTGCTTCATCTCGCGCGCGGGCTGCGCCGGCTCGCGGCGCGGGCGGGACGGCCGGAGGTTTATCACGAAACGATCACGGCCGCGTTTCTGGCCCTGATCGCGGAACGGCGCTCGCGCGGTCGCTACGCCGGTTGGGAAGATTTTGCCGCGCGCAATCCGGATCTTTTTCAAAAGGAACTGCTGGAGGAATTCTACGATCGCGCCACCCTGCAATCGCCGATTGCG
>JAICXG010000318.1 GCA_025980625.1 Chthoniobacterales bacterium | reverse complement strand
GCGCTCCCGCGCATCCGCGATTTTCGGGGGATTTCCCCGAAAGGGTTTGATGGCCACGGCAACTACACGCTCGGAGTTTCGGACCAGTCGATTTTCCCCGAGGTCGAGCTCGACAAAATCAAGCGCAACATCGGTTTTGATGTTACAATCGTGACCACTGCGCGGAGTGACGAAGAGGCCAAAGCCCTCCTCAGTGAGATGGGAATGCCGTTCAGCGATCGAGCGAAGAAACCGGCCGCGCAGTCTGCCTAACGACAACATGAGTACTGTTACCGATCCGATTGCCGATTTTCTCGCCCGCGTGCGCAACAGCACGCAGGCGCAGAAGACCGAGATGTTTGTGCCTTACTCGAAAATGAAAAGCGAGATCGCGCGCATTCTGAAAGAGGAGGGTTATATCGCAGACTACGAACTCGACACGACGGCGGCGCATCCGCGGATCAAGATCACTAACAAGGTCTCGAATCGCAACAATGCCATCACCGGCCTGAAGCGCGTGAGTCGTCCGGGGTTGCGACGGTATGTCGGAGCGGATGAAGTTCCGCGTGTGCTCGGAGGAATGGGGACGGCGATCTTGTCGACCTCGCGCGGCGTCATGTCAGGTCGCGAGGCGAAGAGAATGAATGTAGGAGGCGAGTTACTGGCATTTGTCTGGTAAGAGAGAGAGTTATGTCACGAATTGGGAACAAGCCGGTCGAGATTCCGGACACGGTCAAGGTCAACATCGACCAGAGCGGTAAGATTGCGGTTGAAGGTCCGAAAGGAAAGTTGAGTTGGACCTTGCCGAGAGGAATCAAGGCCAACGTGGCTGACAATGAGGTCTCCTTAGCCCGCAATGCCGAGACGCGGAGCGTAAAAGCGTTGCATGGACTTTCCCGTGCGCTCATCAACAACATGGTGATGGGGGTAAGCAAAGGTTTTAGCAAGAAGCTGGAGATCGAAGGCGTGGGCTTCAAAGCCGCGGTCCAGGGGAAGAATCTCAATCTCAGCCTTGGGTTTTCTCATCCGGTGCTCTTCCCGATTCCGCCCGAGATTAAGATCACAGTCACTGATAACACGAAGATTGCGATTGAAGGTGTGGACAAAAAGACAGTTGGCCAGGTTGCGGCGGACATTCGCCGCTACTACCCGCCGGAGCCGTACAAGGGCAAAGGGGTTCGTTACGCAGGCGAACAGATTCGACGCAAGGAAGGCAAGACCGTTCAATAACGAGCCATGGCTACCATCCATCGCAAAGCTACACGCGGCCGCATTCATCGTCGCATCCGGCGGAAGGTTTCCGGCACCGCGGAACGCCCGCGGCTGGCGGTCTATTTTTCGGGCAAACATGTCTATGCCCAGGTGGTGGACGACGAGGCCGGCCGGACTTTGGTTTCCGCCGGCACAACCGAGAAGGAATTGAGCAAAGGCAAGCACGCCGCGAACCGCGCGACGGCCGAGAAGATCGGCAAATTGATCGCGGAACGGGCGCTGGCCAGGAACATCGACAAAGCTGTTTTCGATCGCGGTGGATTTCTCTACCACGGCAAAGTGAAAGCGCTGGCTGACGCGGCGCGCGCAGGCGGCCTCAAACTCTAATCACATGGCATACGCAGGTAACACAGGCAGACGAAGCGATTCGCGCACCACCGACCGAACCGCTCCGGCAAAAGGCGACACAACCGAAAAGGTCGTTTTCATCAACCGTTGCGCCAAGGTCGTGAAAGGCGGCCGCCGTTTTAGCTTCAGCGCCTTGATCGTGGCGGGCGATCACGACGGGAGTGTCGGCTGCGGATTTGGCAAGGCGAACGAAGTTGCGGAAGCGATTCGCAAAGCCTCGGAAGCGGCGCGCAAATCGATGGAAAAAATGTCGCTCCATGAGAACACGATTCCGCACGAAGCAGTCGGCGAATTTGGCGGCGGGCGGGTTTTGCTCCGACCGGCTTCGCCCGGCACCGGCGTAATTGCAGGGGGCGGTGTGCGCGCCGTGGTGGAAGCAGTCGGGATTCGCGACGTGCTCGCGAAGTCGTTAGGCTCGAGCAATCACGCCAATGTGGTGAAGGCGACGATCGAAGCGCTGCGCTCGCTGCGGCGGCGGGATGAAATTTTGAAAGCGCGCGGACTTCGCACGAGTACGCCGGCAAGCGCGCCTAACAATGGCGAGGAGGCGCAGCCGCAACAGGTATGATTCGGTTGCACAATCTCAAGCCGCGCCCTGGTTCGCGGCACCGCGTCAAACGGCTCGGCATCGGCGAAAGTTCAGGTCACGGCAAAACGAGCGGCAAGGGGCACAAAGGCCAGAAAGCGCGCTCGGGCGGCAGCATTCGGCTCGGCTTCGAGGGCGGGCAGATGCCGCTTATTCGACGACTCCCGAAGCGCGGGTTCAATAACGCGGCGTTCAAGAAGGAATACGCGATCGTGAATCTCGATGATCTGAATGAGTTCGAGGCCGGTTCGACCGTGAACGAGGAGATGTTGCGTGAATCGAAACACATTCGGGGAAATCACGTCGGGCTGAAGATTCTCGGGCGCGGCGAGTTGAAGCATAGTTTAACGATTGAAGCGGACAAGGTCAGCCAATCGGCTCGAGAGAAGATTGAGAAGGCTGGTGGGACGGTAAATTTGCGCGAACGCGCCACGCCGGCAGCAGCGGAGCGGCCGAAGTCGACGCCCGCGCCTGGAACCGAAGCCTCGCCGATAGCCGCGAAGAAAAACGCGGCCAAACAGAAGACGGCGGCGAAGAAAAAGAAGAAGTCGGCTGAGTAATCAGCGGCGCGCGTTTACCGGATGGTTTCGGCTTTTCTCAATTCGGTCAAAATCCCGGAGCTGCGCCGGCGGATTCTGTTCACGCTCGCGGTGATCGTGATCGTCCGGCTGGGCGCGGCCATTACGACACCGGGAGTGAACCCGGCAATTTTGCAGGATTGGTTTCGCAGCTCGTCGCAGAGCGCGGGCGGCGGCGTGGCGGCGCTCTTTAATCTCTTCAGTGGCGGCGCGCTCGAGAACTGCGCTGTCTTTTCGTTAGGGATTATG